>JACDFX010000379.1 GCA_013815575.1 Rubrobacter sp. | reverse complement strand
TGGAAGTGGTGGCGGTGGGGGAGGTGCTAGACACCGACGGGGCCGAGTCCCTCGACCTCCGCTCCGGGATGCTCGCGGTCGTGGTCCGGGTGGGCCCCGGGGACCTCGGACGGCTCTCGCTGGCGCTTCACCGGGATCGGATCTTCACCCGGATAAGGGCCGGTGTGGACCTCGGCGCCGAAGACGACCTGCCCGCAGCACCCGCGGGGTCCGAGGAGGCGGCCGACCTGCTGGCCGCCGTCCGGGCGGCCTCCAACTTTGCTGACGCCCGCGCCGCCAGAGCAGTCTACGCCCTGCGACGGGTGCTCGGGGGTACGGCCGGTGGGCTGGACCTCCGCGCCTCCTGGAAAGTCGGTGGTATAGAGGAGCGCGACGGGTTCCTGGTTCACCGCAAGGACCTCGCGGCGGCGGGGGAGGGGGATCCCCTAGTTTCGGGTGGTGTGGTAATGGCCGGGACGGGTAAGATGTGGCGGAGCGTGCCCCCGTTCGGCGCGCCGGAGCGCGACGGTCGGTGGCCCTGGGAAGAGGCGGGCCTGCTGGAGCGGTGGGCGGCCCTCGATCCAACCGGAGGAGAGAGCTAGCGTTGGACTTGCTGATGGTCAGGGACCGGGCGACGGGCCGGTTTCTGTACACCGAACGCATGGAGCGCCGCCAGGGGGAGACCTCATGGGAATACGTCCGACGAAGCGTCCGCCGGGAGGCCCACATCCGGGACCGCTTCTCCGCCGAGACCCAGCAGGTAATTATGGGCTGGGGGGCGGATTCCGTAGAAGACTTCCTCAAATCCTACCCCGAATACGGCCCCGTTCCGACCCCCGACGGAAGTCCGAACGGCGAACCCGAACAACCGGAAGGAGAGTCCGTTGACCGCTGAAGTCCTCGAAAAGTTCTCGACCCTCATAATCACGGCTCTGGGTCTCGTAGCCGCCCTCGCCTGGAACACCGCCATCCAGACGCTGTTCACGGAAATATTCGGACAGGCCGGCGGCAAGCTGGTGGGCCAGTTCTTCTACGCCATCCTGGTAACCGTCGTCGTCATCTTCGCCACCATCTACGTCGGCCGCGCCGCCGAGCGCGCCAAGAAAGCCGAAGAGGAACGCGGCGGCCTCTTCGGCCGCTCGAAGGATTAGGCTAACCGGCGGCGCGGTTTGGGGACGGTTCGCGAACCGCTCCTACTTGAAGTCCTCCGGGGAGACGCGGTTCATCCAGTCCTTGAACTTGTCCACGACCTCGTCCTCGGGGGCGTCTTCGATGGCCTCTTCGAACTCGACGCTGGCCTCCTGGATAACTTCGTCTGAGGCGAAGATCTCGGCCCCCGAGCGGATAGCCAGGGCTATGGCGTCCGAGGGGCGGGAGTCCACCTCGACGGTCTTGCCGTCGAGGTCGAGGCGGATCGTGGCGAAGAAGGTCTGGTCCTTGAGCGCGGTCACCGTGATGCGTTCCATGGAGGCGCCGAGCTCGTTTACGAGGTTCAGGGCTAGGTCGTGGGTCAGGGGACGGACGAACTCCTGGTTCTGGAGCTTCATCAGGATCGAACGTGCCTCCGGTTGGCCGATCCATATGGGAAGATAGCGGTTCTCGTCCTCGACCTTGAGGATGACGATCGGGCTGGAGGAAAAGAGGTCCATGTTCATGCCGTAGATGGACATCTTGGTGAAGCCGTCGGCGCTCACTGGCTATACGCTCCTCTCACTCCGCGAATCGCTCGCGGCGGATGTTCTGAGTTTGGCCGATTTTACTTCCCGCCCTCACAGGCTGCAATCGGGTTGTCAGGGACGTGGGCGTGTTGTACATTATTCCGGCGTCGCGCGTCTGTCGCGTCGATTACTCCGGGCCTGTAGCTCAGGTGGTTAGAGCGCTTCTCTGATAAGGAAGAGGTCCCTGGTTCGAGTCCAGGCAGGCCCACCCGAAGAACCCCACCGTTTGCAGCAAGAACACAGGAGAGAGTTCCGGTTTCAGGACACGTCGAGTAGCCGCGTGCAGCAACCGTGCAGCAACGCGGTTCGGGGCCCTACCTCAGGAGCTCTTCGAGGGCGCAGACGGCATTCTGTTGCATGGTGGGCAGCACGTGGGAGTAGGTGTCGAGGGTTATGGCGATGGAGGCGTGGCCGAGCATCTCCGAGACGATCTTGGGGTTGACGTTGCGGGAGAGGAGCAGGGTGGCGCAAGTGTGCCTGAGGTCGTGGAAGCGTATCGGCGGCAGTCCGGCGCGCTTGAGCAGGGCCTTCAAAGAACGGTTGCGGAGGTTGGAGGGGTTCACGATGCCGCCGACCTCGTTCGCGAAGACGAGGCCTCCTGGGCGGTAGAGGGAGCCCATCCGTTCCATTCCCTCTAGCTGCCGCGCAAGGTGCCCCCTGAGGGATTCCACGGCGCCGTCCGTGAGTCCCACGGTCCGGCGGCTGTTCTTGGTCTTGGGTGGCCCCACGGAAACCTTGCCACCGTCCCGCGTGAGAGTCTGGGAGACGCGCAGCACGGCCCCTTCCAGATCCACGTCTTCCCACCTGAGGGCCAGGAGCTCGCCCTCTCGCAAGCCGGTGGAGACCGCTAGTACGTAGAGGGTTTCGAGACGGTCGCCGCGGGCCGCTTCGAGAAGCGCGCGAGCCTCATCGGGGTAGAGCGGCCTGATCTCCTTCTTCTTGCCCTGTGGGAGCCGGATCCCCTTGGCGGCGTTGCGCGGCACCAGGCCGTCGGAGACCGCCTGGTCCAGCGCCTTCTGTAGAACGCCGCGCATCTTGCGGACCGTGGCGCAGCTCAGGCCCCCGTCCAGCTTCTCCTTGCAGAGGTTGCGCACGTGCACCGGGGTGAGAGCCTTGAGCTTCACGCGTCCCAGAGCCGGGACGACGTGCGGGTACGTGACGTACCCGTAGGCCTCGTAGGTGCTCTGGCGCACGGTGCCGCGCACGGAGTCTTTCAGCCACCTCTCCAGGTACTCCCCGACCGTTATGCCCCCGTCTTCGAAGACCAGACCGCCGTCCCTGTCGGCCATCGCCTTCGCGAGCTTCTGGCGCGCCTCCTCCCGCGTCTTGCCGGTGACGTAGCGGCGCTTGGGGCCAGACGAGGTGTACACCGTGTAGGCTCCACGGTAGCCGACCTTC
>JACDFX010000378.1 GCA_013815575.1 Rubrobacter sp. | reverse complement strand
GTTCTGCCGACCAGACGGGCAGGCCGAGGCGGTCCAGTGGGTCCAGCGGGAAGGCCAGGACCTCGCCTTCCGGCAGGGCCTCGCGGTAGGCCGAGATGGCGGGGTGCCCGGGCATCCGGCGGTGGGGAGGTTCGAAGGGTGGGATCGTCAAGAATTACTCCTTCAGGGAGCCGCCGAAGACGCCGGAGACGATGTACTTCTGGAAAAAGAAGAAGATGAGGACCAGTGGGATCAGGCCTATGATCGCGGCCACCATGATCGGGGCGTACTCGACCGCCCCGCCCTGCCGCACCAGGCTCGACAGCATTAACGGATACGTGAACTTCTCCGGCGTGCTTGTGACCACGAGCGGCCAGAGAAAGTTCCCCCACTGGCTCATGAACGTGACGATACCGAGGGCGGCGCAGGCGGCTTTCATGTTCGGCAGGACCACCCTGAAGAACACGCCCAACTCCCCGTTGCCGTCTATGCGGGCGGCGTCGATCAGGTCGTTGGGGAAGCCCATCATCTGCTGGCGCATGAGGAAGACCCCGAAGCCGGTAACGAGGTAGGGAACTATTAGGGCGGCGAAGCTGTCCACCCACCCCAGTTGCAGCATGATGATGAAGAGGGGAATTATCATGATCTCCGTCGGCAGCATCAGCGTCCCGAGCACGACCGCGAACATGAGCCTCCGTCCCCGAAAGCTGAACTTCGCGAACGCGTACCCCGCAAGCGCCGAGAGAAAGACGGTGCTCACGGTCGTCACGGTCGATACGAAGATGCTGTTCAGGAGTGCCCTCAGGAACGGCACGGAACGGGACAGCGTCTCCAGGTTGGTAAAGAACTCGCCGCCGGGCAGGAGGCGGGGCGGGGACTTGAAGATCTGGGACTCCGTGAGCGTCGCCGCCGTCAGAGTCCAGTAGAACGGGTAGAGCGTCACGAGGGCGCCCACGCCGAGGAAGATGTAGAGGATCAGGCGCGTCGGCTCGCCCATCCGGCGCGAACGACTTTTCATCCTAGACCTCCCCCCACCGGGCGAGCCGTATCTGGGCGTAAGACATCCCCGCCACTATCGCCGAGAGCACGTAGGTCCCGGCGGCGGCGAGGCCGAAGTCGAAGCGGGCGAAGCCCGTGTCGTAGATGTAGAAGAAGCTCGTGAGCGTCGCGTTGTTGGGGCCGCCGCCCGTGAGTATGTACGGCTCCGTGAAGAGCTGGAGGGTGCCGATGGTACCGAGGACCGTGCAGAACAGGATCACGGGGCGCAAAAGCGGGACCGTGATGCGTAAGAACCTGGCAACGCTCCCCGCCCCGTCCACGCTCGCGGCGTCGTAGAGGTCCTTCGGGATGTTCTGAAGTCCGGAGAGCAGGATCACGGCGTTGTAGCCCGTCCACCGCCACGTCACCGCGAGGATTATCAGCACCCGCGCCCAGAACGGGTCAGAGCGCCACGGGATGCCGTCGAGGCCTATCAGGCCAAGCGCCTGGTTCACGACGCCGTAGCGCTCGGAGAAGATCAGGGAGAAGACAACGGAGTACGTCACGAGGTCTATCGCCACCGGCAGGAAGAACGCGAGCCTGAAGACCGCCTTGCGCCTCTTCCCCAGCAGGTCGGAGTCGATGACGGAGGCGATAACGGTGGCAAGCCCGATCATGAACGGCACCTGAACCACCAGTATGAGCCCGGTGTTCAGGAGCGACTTCAGGAACAGCCCGTCGGAGAGCAGCCGCCGGTAGTTCTCGAGCCCCACAAACGAGATGCTCCCCCCGCTGAACTGCCCGAAGCTCAGGGCAGCGGAGTAGAGAATAGGGTAGAGGATAAACCCCGCGAAGAGCAGGAAGAAGGGGACTACGAACAGGTAAGGCACGACGGTGGACCATCCGGCCCGCGACCCCTTCTTGCGCTCTCCCGCCAAGACGCCCCCCTCCTTCTAGGCGACCTCGAGGCCTGACGCCGAGGCGGCCCGCTCCTCGGCCTGGGCCATGGCGTCCTGGGGCGTGGTGTCCCCGGTCAGGACCGCCGAGTACGCGTCCATGAGCGGCTTCTGGAAGTCCAGGAAGTGCGGGCCGTAGTCCAGGGCCGGAACGTTGCGCGCGATGTCCGCGAACTTCGGGGCCACGGCGAACCCGAAGTACGGGTCGGCCTTCTTGAAGGCGGCGGTCTCCCAGTACGGCTCCCACGACGGAAAGAGGCCCTGCGCCCACGACTCCGCCTGGCCCTCCCTGGTGAGGAGCGCCTGCTCTATAAAGTCCCAGGCGGCGTCCTCGTTCTGGGTCTGGGAGGAGATGACTAGGACCGAGCCGCTCAGGGTCGCCTCACGCGGGCCGCCCTCCATAAACGCCGGAAGCGGCATCACGTCCCACTTCTCCTTCTGCCCGCTGCCGCCGGCGCTCTTTATGGTACCCACGTCCCAGGCAGCACCCATCGAGGTCGCGGTGTCGCCGTTTGAGATGGCGCGGCTGCTCTCGTCGTAGGTCGGGGTGTCTATGACGATCTCCTCGTTCACGAAGCGGTCGAGAAGGTCCATGGCCGTGTAGCTCTTCTCGTTCGTAAAGTCGATCTTGCCGCCCGAACCGTAGAAGGAGCCATTCTGCTGGTTGAGCAGGATGTGGTAGTGGGAAGGGTTCGTGCCGCCGCCCGACGCGTCGAAGGCGGTCATTTTAGTCCCACCGCCGACCTTCTGCTCCAACTCCTTACCCGCCTGGATGAAGCCGTCGTAGGTCGCGACGTCTTCCGGGCTTATGCCGGCCTTCTCGAGGAGGTCCTTGCGGTACCAGAGGCCGACCGGGCCCATGTCCCACGGCACGGCGAAGAGCTTGCCGTCCTTGCGGGCGTGGGAGAGCGGGGCCTCGGCGAACTGGCTCGTGTACTTCTCCATCCTGTCCGTCACGTCCACGAACTCGCCCGGGAAGCGCGTCAAAAAGTTCTGGAAGTCCTGCTGCGCCAGCGAGAAGACGTCCGGCGCCCCGCTGCCGGCCTGCAGGCGCGGCACGAGCTGCTGGTAGTCGATGGTGATCGACTGCATGGAGACGTCCGTGCCCGGGCGCTTCTTTTTGAAGAGGGGGATGGTGTTCCGCAGGGCGTCGCTCGCTATGTCCCACGACGCGACCGTCAGG
>JACDFX010000049.1 GCA_013815575.1 Rubrobacter sp. | reverse complement strand
CCAGCGCGTCCAGCACCCCCTGAACCTGGGACGGCATTACTCCTCCACCCCCCGGTCCACGCCCGCGCCGACCTTCCGGCGGCTAACCACGATGGCCGCGACGATCGCGACCAGCAGCAACACCGATGCGACCTGGTAGAGCAGCGTGAAGATCTCCGAACCCGGTGATACGCCCAGGAGATCCCGCCCGAGCTGGCTCACCTCGCGTGGCCCGTTGCCCGGCGCCGTCGAGCTCCAGTCCTCGATCCACAACACGTAGGACAAAAACGCCCCGACGCCCGTGGCGACGAGCAGCCCAGCCCAGAACTGGCGGTTTATGATCGTGCGGTAGCGCTTGGCCTGGGGCCTCTGGGTGAACATGATCCCGAACAGAATCACCACGGTCACCGCCCCGACGTAGATCAAAACCTGAAAAGCCGCAAGCGCCGGCGCGTTCAGCATCACGAAGAACCCCGAGATCCCAAGAAACGACCCCGACATAAACAGCGCCGAATGAACCACGTTCCGGCTGATGACGACCCCGAGCGCGGAGACGAGCACCATCCCCGTCAGGAAACCGAACGCGATGGTCAAGCCGTCGCCTCTTTCTTCGGCGCCTGCTTGGCGGCCTTGGGCTTCTTCTTCACGGTCGGTTTGGGATCTATCGTCGGGTCGACCGGACGCTCGCCGAACTGCCGGGCGAGCTCCAGGCGGTTGTACGCCTGGGCCTCGAACTCCTCGGTATGGTAGATGCAGTTGACCGGGCAGACCTCGACGCACAAGGAGCAGTACATGCACCGCGAGTCGTCTATGACGAAGCCGACCGCGTAGGGCTTGGCCTTGCCGGAGCCGTCGGCGTCACGCTTCTCCTGTTCTATGGAGATGCAGTGGTCCGGGCAGATGCGCATGCACTGCAGGCACGCGATACAGCGGTCCATGTCCACCGTGAGCATCCCGCGGCTCCGTTCCGGGAGGTCGCGCTTGTACTCCGGGTACTGGCGTGTGATCTTGTTCTGAAAGAGGTGGCGGATGGTTACCCCCATCCCCTTCAGAATCCCCTGTCCTACCTGCGGCATAACATCTCCTAGTTGCCCGGAATTACGAGCATCGCGCCGGCCGTGACGAACAGCCAGACGAGGGTCATTGGGACGAGCACCTTCCAGCCGAGGTCCATGAGCTGGTCCATCCTGAGGCGCGGCAGGCTCCACCGGATCCACTGGAACGTGAACATAATCAGCGCCGTCTTGAGCCCGAACCAGACCCAGTTGAACGGCCCGAAGTCCAGGAACGGCAACGGCGGCTGCCAGCCGCCCAGGAACAGCGTCACGTTGATCGCGGACATCAGGCCCATCGAGGCGAACTCGGCCGCCTGGATCAAGGCCCACGTCATCCCCGAGTACTCGACCATGAAGCCACCGACGATCTCACTCTCGCCTTCGGGAAGATCGAACGGCACCCGCTTGACCTCCGCGAGACCGGCGATGTAGAAGGTCAGGAACATCGGCAACTGCGGCAGGAAGTACCAGGTCCAGAACGTACTCCCCTGGGCGTTAACGACCTCGACGAGAGAGAGGCTCCCGGTCAGCATGATGACGCCGAGAAGGCTCAGGATCAGGGGCACCTCGTATGAGATGATCTGCGCGGCACCCCTCAAGGCCCCGAGCAACGAGAACGTCGAACGGCTCCCGTAGCCCGCCATCACGACGCCTAAAGCCCCGATAGAGGTGATCGCGACGAAGAACAGTATCCCCACGTTCAGGTTCGCCACGACTGCATCCGGCGAGAACGGGATCACCATCCACACGAGCGCCGCCGGGATGAACATCGCGATCGGGGCCCCCAGAAATACCCACATGTCCGAGCGGCCCGGCATGACGTTCTCTTTCGTGAACAGCTTGACCACGTCCGCCGCCGGCTGCAACAGCCCCCGCGGCCCGACCCTGTTCGGCCCGTACCTCAGGTGAATGTACGCCGACGCCTTCCGCTCGGCCATCGTCAGGATGGCCGCCAGGTTCAACACCAGGAACAGCACCGCCCCGAAGGAGACGAAGAGCCGAATCGGCTCCGCTTCCAGAAGGTTCAGAACGGTCTGCATCTACTTGTCCCAGCCGCCGGAGACGGGATCTATGAGACCCATGATGGGCATGATGTCAGGCAAATAGTGTCCGGGCACGACCTCTTGCAGGAGCTGCATGTTGCAGAAGCTCGGGTCCCTGTAATGCACCCTGTAGGGCGTATCCGAGCCGTCCGAGACTATGTGGACGGCGAACTCCCCGCGCGGGCTCTCCACCCGCCCGAAACCATCGCCCTCCTTCGGCCGCAGACGGCGGCCGAGATCGCCCATCACGGCGCCCTCCGGCATCTTCTCCAGGCACTGCTTTATGAGCCGGATGCTCTGCAAGCACTCCGCGATGCGGATCCGGTATGAGGCCTCCACGTCGCCGGCGGTGTCCGTGATGACGTCGAACTCCAGTTCCGGGTAGATGCTGTATGGGTAGTCGCGGCGGAGGTCGAAGTCCACGCCGGTGCAGCGCAGCGGCGGTCCAGTCAGGCCCATCTCGACGGCCTTCTCCTGGGTCATCTTGCCGACGCCGCGGGTCCGGGAGATAAAGATCTCGTTGCCCTGTATAAGGTCCACGAAGTCGTTCTGGAACCTGGACTCGAGGCCCTCGATGTAGTCCCAGATCTTCTGCGGTATGTCCGGCGGAAGGTCCGCCTTGACCCCGCCGATGCGTATGTAGTGGAACATCATCCTCGCCCCGGTGACGGCCTCGAAGATGGTCTGTATCCGCTCCCGCTCCCTGAAGGCGTACAGAATAGGCGTGAAGGCTCCGAGCTCGAGCATCAGGAACCCGATAGAAGGGATGTGGCTCGCAAGCCGCATCAGCTCGGACATCAACACCCGGATGTACTCGGCCCGCGGCGGGACTTCCACGTCCAGCAGGTCCTCCACGGCCAAAACGTAGCCGTGCTCGTTGTGCATGTTGGCGAAGTAGTCGAGGCGGTCGGTCAGGGGGATGACGGCCGGGTACATGCGGTTCTCGGCGATCTTCTCCTGGCAGCGGTGCAGGTAGCCCATGACGGGGTCGCACCGGACGACGGTCTCCCCATCGAGCTCCAGAATGAGCCTGAGGAGGCCGTGCATGGCCGGGTGCTGCGGGCCCATGCTCATGTCTATGGTTTCGAGGCCGAACTCGTCGCGCACGTCCGGGGCGGCGAGGCGGGCGGCGGCCGGCTCGGTGAGCGCGCTCTGCTGTTCGACGCGGCGTTCTTCGCTAAGCATCCTCTACCTCAGTCCCTCGAAGGTGCGCCTGGTCGTGATCTCGAAGCTCTTCAAGAGCGGGTGGTGGTCGAAGTGGTCCTGCCACATGTACAACCGCCTCAGATCCGGGTGCCCGGCGAAAGCGACCCCGAACATGTCGTAGGCCTCCCGCTCGTGCCAGTTGGCCGTAGGGTAGATCCCGGTAGCCGTCCCGATGACCGGCTCCTCCCCCTCGATGGTGGTCTTCAAAGTCACCCGCCCCCCGCGAAGATCCATCAGCTCGTAGGTGATCTCGAACGAGCCAACCCTGTCGACGACCGTGATGAACGACAGGTGTACTATCCCGAGGGCCTCCTTCGCGGTGGCGAGCACCGCCTGAACGTCCCCCGGCGCAACGACGATCCGAACGGAGCCACGCACGATCTCGGACTCCAACAACCCATGCCGGTTCCCGAAGCCGTCCAGGTAACCCTTGAGCCGGTCTTCGAGGTTCCCCTCCGGCAACGTTACGGCCACCTACGCCTTCTCCCCATTCTCGGAGGCCTTCGCTTCGCCGTTGGCGGATTCGTCCTTCTCCGCCTCGGCCTTTGCGGCGGCCTCTTTCTCGGCGGCCTTGCGGGCCTTCTCCTCTTCCTTGAGCTTCTTCTGAACTTCGGGCGGGACCCAGCCGACGTCGGTCTGGGAGGCGGGGGGCATTCCCTCGCGCTCGAAGACGTAGGTCCGCTTGAGGGGCTTTATGCCCTCCAGGCGGGGGGCCGTGCCCTCGCTGATGCCGGCGTACTCGCGCTCGGGGAGGTACTCGTTGATGGAGCCGTCCTCGTTCACGAGCGCCGGGCGCACCTTCTCGATGCCGACCTGCTGGTCCCGCTCTATCTTCTTCTGAAGCGTCATGATCCCGAAGATGAGGGCCTCTGGCCTGGGGGGACATCCGGGCACGTATACGTCAACCGGAATAACCCTGTCCGCGCCCATAAGGACGGAGTAGCCGTCGAGGAACGGGCCGCCGCTAATGGCGCAGGCGCCCATCGCTATCACCCACTTGGGTTCTGGCATCTGCTCGTAGAGGCGGGTCATGCGCTCGGCCATCTTGGTGGAGACGGTGCCGGAGACGATCATGACGTCGGCCTGCCGCGGCGAGGCGGTGAAGAACCCGGCCCCGAAGCGGTCGAGGTCGTTGTGGGCCATGCCCGTACTCATCATCTCGATGGCGCAGCACGCCAGGCCGAACTGGAGCGGCCAGAGCGAGTTTTTTCTCGCCCAGTTGAAGAGCTTGTCCGTGCTCGTCGTCACGATGTTCGGCTCGCTGAACTTCTGCATTACACCCATTTAAGGGCCCCCTTCTTCCAGGCGTAGGCGAGGCCCACGCTCAGGATAGAGACGAAGATAACCATCTCGACGAACCCGTAGAGCCCGAGGTCCCCATAGACCACGGCCCACGGATACAAAAACGCCGCCTCCACATCGAAGATGAGGAAGAGCAGCGCGAAAACGTAGTAGCGAACCGGGAAAGGCCGCCAGGGGTCCGTGACGGTCGATTCACCCGTCTCGTACGTCTGGGCCTTCGCCTTGGAACTGCTGCTCGGGGAGATCAGGCGCGCCAACACCAGCACCGTCGCGACAAAACCCGCGATCAAGAGCATAAAGATCCCCACGTACAGGTAGAGCATCCCGTAGGAAGAGCCCCCCTGCAAAAGACCTAAAGTCAAACCGACCCTTTCTACCCGATAACTGCCCGAAATATACTCGTGTGCAGGACAACTTTCAAGGAGGCACTAACGGTAGCAAGCGGAGATTAATGGGGCCGACGCGAAACGCCGGCCGCCGTCAGCTTTCGGCCATCAGCTGTCAGCTTTTGGCCCGCGATGGATGTTGCCGCGCCCCGCCTGGCAGGCCGTCGTCTGTTGACAAGGATTTGCCATTCGTTAGACTGCTTTTGGGGAAGTCGGAGCCAAAAGGGGAGCTACTGTGGCCTACGTCATAACCGAAGCGTGTATCGGCACGAAGAACACGGCTTGCGTGGGGGCTTGCCCGGTCGACTGCATCTACGATGCGGATGACCACTTCGTGATCAACCCCGCGGAGTGCATCGACTGCTCTATGTGCATGCCCGAGTGCCCGGTTGAGGCCATCTACCCCGGCGACGAGGTCCCCGAAGACATGCAGCACTACGTAAGCAGGGCCGCCGAGTTCGACTACTCGACGACCGCGCCGGGCGTCGAAGTCAATTAGCGAATTATGGCCGAGATAAAGCAGCGCAGCCTCGAAGAAGTCAAGGCCTTGAGCGTCGAGGAGGCCGTGGAGATCATGCGCCAGGCCGGCATCGTCGGCGCTGGCGGCGGCGGTTTTCCGACCTACTTCAAGTACAAGTCCCCCCTGCCGCACCTGATCGTCAACGCCACCGAGAGCGAACCCGGTTACTGGGGCGACAAGCTGCTGCACAAAGAGCACCTCGATGACTTCCTGAAGCTCTTCGAAGCCCTGAAGACGATCTTCGGGTTCGAGCAGATCTCCTTGGGCGTCCACGAGAAGGACCGGGAGTGGTTCGCCGACTACGCCGAGCACGCCGGCGACGGCGTCTTCGACATCCGCTACGTGCCGAACACCTACGCCCTGGGTGAGGAGAAAACCCTCGTCAAGCACGCCACCGAAGCGAGGGTGCCCCGGTTCGTGGACACCCCTGACGGCATGAGGCGACCGGGGATGCCGCCGGACGTCGGCAAGGTCATCAACAACACGGAGACCCTGCTCAACGTCTACAACGCGCTCTTCCTGGGCAAGCCCCTCACCACCAAGTTCTTCACCCTGTACGGCGAAGAGATGGACATAAGGGTCTACGAGACGCCGATAGGGGCCTCGGTAAGCGAGGTACTTGGGATCGCGGGCCTCGATGTCGAGAACTCAGGCCACCTCTCGGTTCTGGACGGTGGGCCTTACCTGCACGACGTGAGCATCGAGGTCTTGGGAGAGGGCGACGCCTACGTGCGGCGGATGACCAACGCGCTCTTCCTGATCCCTCGCGGCAAGCAGGGCAAAGAATACGCCGGCATAGAGACTGAGGTCCCCGAAGAAGGCGTCGTCTCCCTGGTCGGCAAGATCTCCGGCGCGAGCCTGCCGCTTGGCGGCGGTTTGTTGAAGCCTGCCACGCCGCTCGTCTCGGAGGGCGACGAGGTGGAGTACGGGCAGAAGATAGGGGAGCCCGTCGACGAGGGCTTCTCTATCGGCGTCTGGGCGAGCGTGGGGGGTGAGATCTCCTCCCTAGAAAACGACATCGTCGCCATTTCCGGCGGCGCGATACCCCAGGAGGAGGCCGAAGCCGAGGCCGAGGCGACCATGGCCGGCGGCGCGTCACCCCGGGGAGAGGCTGAACCTTTCCAGGAGGCCGACTCGAGCAGGTAACCACCACGAGTGGCATCATTCTGTTAGAGGGACGTGGGTCAGGACGAAGGATAGCCTACGCCGATTGCACGCTTCAGTCTTATTGGGATATAACACAGTGTGGTGGTTCAAGAAAATGGAGCAGGATGACTACTAGAAACTGAGCTCGTCATGGTGAAGGGAGCAGGGAGGAGAGAATTATGATCAAAATGGCAAACAGAAGTATTTCTGAAGAATCTTGGGTCAGTCACTTGGGATTCATTCAGGGAGTTATTACGAGAATGGCCCAGAACTCTTACCTGTTGAAAGGTTGGGACGCAACTTTAGTAGCAGCGATATTTGCGTTATCTTTGGTCAAGTCCTGGAGTTTCTGTAATTTCCTCCAAGCCCGTTTCCTTCTCTACCGCTCCATGAGCATCGCCCCTTCCTCCGCCCGCTCTTCGCGGTGGCGCTCCTCGTGCTCTCGCATGTCCAGATAGCGCCGCCCCGTCAGCCACTCCTCGCTCTGTTCGACGGCCAGCGCCGTCACCAATCTCAAGCACGCCTCTCGGTTGGGGAAGATCCTCACCACCCTCGTGCGCCGCTTTATCTCCTGGTTTAGCCTCTCAAGGCCGTTGGTGGTGCGTATCCTTCCACGGTGAGACTCGGGGAAGGCCAGGCAGGTGAGGCAATCCTCGATGTGCTCCTCGAGGTGCTCGGCCACTTTCGGCTGGCCCTTCCCTCGCCACTTCTCGGCCACGGAAGACGCCAGCCCGAGCGCCATCTCCCTCTCGGGCGCCGCGAAGACCGTCTTGAGGTCCGAGGCGAGCTCCTTGCGCTTTGCCGCCCCTACCGTGCCGAGGAGGTTCCTCTGGTAGTGAACCTGGCACCGCTGATGGCTCGCTCCCTGAAAATGGCGAAAGATGGCGGCCTTCAGGCCCTCGTGGTCGTCGGAGGTTACCAACTCAACTCCTTTGAGCCCGCGGCCTTTCAGGGAACGGAACAACTCCTGGTAGGTGGCCTCGCTCTCGGTGTCGGCTACCTCCACGCCAAGTATCTCCCGCATGCCATCGTCCTTGACCGCCGAGACGACGAGCACGCCTTGGCTCACCACCTTATGGTCCACCCTCGCCTTCTCGTAGCGGGCATCCACGAACAGGTAGGGGTAAGCCTCTCCCTTCAGAGACCGGCTCCTCCACGCCCCGAGCTCGGCATCCAAGGAGCCGGCCAGCGAAGAGACCAGGCTCTTGGAGAACGACGTCCCGCACAAAGCCTCGGTTATGTCCTTGACCTTCCTCGTGGAGACCCCTTCAACGTACATCTCCATCAAGGCCAACACCAAAGCCTTCTCGTTTCTCTGGTAGCGGGCGAAGAGCCTCGTGGAGAAGGTCCCCTCGCGGTCCTGGGGGACGGCGAGGTTGAGCGTGCCCACCCTGGTGCGCAACGTCCTCGGCTTGTAGCCGTTGCGCTGCCCGGTACGGGTGGCACTCCGCTCGTAAGGAGCGGCGCCTACGTGCTCGGTCATCTCGCTCTCCAAAAGCTCCTGAAGCACCCTCTCCACTATCTGGCGCAAAAAGCCGGAATCGTCCAGCAGAACCTCTTGCGCCAACTCCGCGTCCAACCTACGATGATCGTTGGCCATCGTCGCTCCCTCTCGATCGGTTGACTTACGACACCAACC
>JACDFX010000377.1 GCA_013815575.1 Rubrobacter sp. | reverse complement strand
GTTCGCGCCTCAAGGCCTACCAGACCGCGCTCTTCCATGCCGTACCTCCGGGTAGATCTAAACTGGGACTGACGAGAAACCCTTCTTACCCACATGCCCCGCTTCCCAATGCCACCTTGAACTAAAGGGGTTCGGTAATAAAATCTGAGCGTGGCAGACTAAGATTTTAGCCTGTTAGCGGTTCCCCAAAGAGGGGAAAGAGAACGGTAGGATTTCATTTTATAGGAGGCTTCGGGCTGATGATATGCGAGAACTGCGGGATACGACCCGCGAGCGTGCAGGTCTTCCAGCAGCAGGCGGATCAGCGCGTAACGAGCTACCTGTGCACGCAGTGCGCGCGTCAGTTCGGCATGATCGGTGGTGGCGGCGCTTTTGGGGGAACGAACCCGTTCGAGATGCTTCACAACCTCGTGCAGCAGCAGGGCGGCCAGGGGCCGGGGAACTTTTTCGAGGCCCTGAGTGGCGAGGCCAGGGAGGCCGTTATGCGGGCCCGGGAGGCTTCGGCCGGTACGACGCGGACGAACGCGATCGGGACCGATCATCTGCTGGCCGGGGTCGTCACCGGTGAAAACGTCGCGACCGAGGCGCTCGGGCGTGCCGGCGCTAACGTGGCCGAGATGCGGTCCACCTTCGGCGCGCAGCGCGGGGACCCGGGCGAGGCGGTCTACACCTTCACCCCGAGCGCCAAGCACGCCCTGCAGCTCGCCTTCCAGGCGGCGCGGCAGATGGGTAGCGCCCAGATAGGCAGCGAGCACCTGCTCCTGGGTCTTCTCGGAGAGGGTGACGGCAACGCGTACCAGATCCTGGCCCGCAACGGGGCCGGCGACGCCGAGGCCCTGAGGCGTGAGATCGCCCGCCTCCTCCAGCAGCGCGGCGGTGCCGCCCCCGGCGCCGGCAGCCCCGGTGGTCCCGGCGGCGGTGCCGGCGGTTTCGGTGGCGGACCCGGCGGCGGTGGCTTCGGTGCCCAGGGTGGGCAGCCCGGGCAGCAGAGCCGGACGCCGACCCTGGACGGGGTGACCCGCGACCTGACCGAGGCGGCGCGCAACGGCGAGCTCGACCCGGTCATGGGCCGCGCGGAGGAGATAGCGCGCTCCGTTCGCATCCTCAGCCGCAGGACCAAGAACAACCCCGTGCTCATCGGCGAGCCCGGCGTCGGCAAGACGGCCATCGTCGAGGGGCTCGCCCAGAGGATCGTCTCAGATGACGTGCCCGAGACCCTCAAGGGCAAGCGTGTGCTGGCGCTCGACACCGGCGCGTTGGTTGCCGGCACCCGTTTCCGCGGGGACTTCGAGGAGCGGATGAGCGCGATGATCCAGGAGCTCCAGGGCGAGGAGAAGGACATAGTCCTCTTTATCGACGAGCTCCACACCATCGTAGGTGCCGGCGGGGCCGAGGGCGCCGTCAACGCCTCGAACATGCTCAAGCCCGCCCTGGCACGGGGCGAGCTCCAGGTCATAGGCGCGACCACGCTCGACGAGTACCGCAAGAACGTCGAGAAGGACGCGGCGCTTGAGCGGCGCTTCCAGCCCGTGCTCGTGGACGAGCCGACCGTGGACGAGTCCGTGGCGATCCTCTTCGGCCTCAGGGACCGCTACGAGGCGCACCACAAGGTCCGCATCTCCGATGATGCGATAGTCGCCGCGACGCAGCTTGGCGACCGCTACATATCCGACCGTTACCTCCCGGACAAGGCGATAGACCTCCTCGACGAGGCCGCCGCCGAGGTGCGCCTGCGCGCCACGGTGCCGCCGGTTGACGTGAGGCGCATAGAGGAGGAGATCTCCGGGCTCGACCGCGAGAAGGACGACGCCGTGCGCGGCGAGGACTACGAGAGGGCGGCGAACCTCAAGCAGCGTCAGGAGCAGCTCAAGGCCGAGCTGCGCGAGCATCAGGAGGGTTGGGCCGGCCGGCGCGAGGATAACTCGCCAGAGGTCGGACGCGAGGACATCGCCCGCATTCTGGAGGAGTGGACCGGTGTGCCGGCGACGAACATCGTACAGGAGGAGGCCGAGAGGCTCCTCAACCTCGAAGGCGTGCTCCACGAGCGGGTCGTCGGTCAGGACAAGGCCGTAAAGGCCGTCGCCGAGGCCGTCCGGCGGTCGCGGGCCGGGATCAAGGACCCGAACCGTCCCGTCGGCAGCTTTATCTTCCTCGGCCCCACCGGGGTCGGAAAGACCGAGCTTGCCCGCACGCTCGCCGAGTACCTCTTCGGCGAGGAGGACGCCATGATCCGGATAGACATGAGCGAGTTCCAGGAGCGCCACACGGTCTCCAGGCTCGTCGGCGCCCCTCCCGGCTACGTCGGCTACGAGGAGGCCGGACAGCTCACGGAGGCGGTGCGCCGCCGGCCGTACAGCGTGATCCTGTTCGACGAGATCGAGAAGGCCCACCCGGACGTCTTCAACACGATGCTCCAGTTGCTCGACGACGGCAGGCTGACGGACGCGCAGGGCCGGACGGTGAACTTCCAGAACACCGTCATCGTCATGACCTCCAACGTTGGGAGCCAGCACCTCGTCTCGACCAAGCAGTTCGGGTTCACCTCGGGCGACGGCGTGGACTTTGCCGAGACCGAGCGGCGGGCGATGGACGCGTTGGAGAAGGCCTTCAGGCCCGAGTTCATCAATAGGGTAGACGAGATCATCGTCTTCGAGCCGCTCACCCGCGAGGACGTGCTCGAGATCGTCGGCATCATGCTCGGGCGCCTGAACAAGCACCTGGAGAGCCAGAGGATCTCCGTCGAGGTCACGCAGGCGGCCAAGGAGTTTATCGCCGACCAGGGCTACGACCCGAAGTTCGGCGCGAGGCCCCTGGCCCGGTCGATAAGGCGCTACGTCGAGAACCCGCTCAGTAGCCGAATAATCGGCGGCGACTTCGACCCCGACGATACCGTCGTCGTGGACCGCGCGGGCGACGAACTGACCTTCGAGAAGAAGGTTCCCGTCACGCAGCAGTAGTATGAACGCATCGAACGTTTTAGAGGGGTTCCCCGCGACGGGGAGCCCCTTTTCTATGCTAGATTCGACCCGTGATAGGACTGCCTCAGGGGTACTCTGCCAGGCCACTCGTACCCGGCGACGCGTTCGCGGTCGCGAACCTCATGGCCGCCTG
>JACDFX010000376.1 GCA_013815575.1 Rubrobacter sp. | reverse complement strand
CCCGCTCAGTCCCGTTGATGATAAAGGTCCCGGAGCGCGTCATGAGCGGGAAGTCGCCCATAAAGACGTCCTGCTCCCTGACCTCGCCCGTCTCCTTGACGATGAACCGCACCTTGACGAAGAGGGGTGCCGAGAAGGTCTTGTCCTTCGTCATGCACTCTTCGGCGGAGACCGGCGCCTCCTCGAAGCGGCTCTCGCCGAACTCCACGGCGTAAGAACCCGTGTAGTCTTCTATGGGCGAAATGTCCGTAAAAGTCTTCTGGATGCCCTGATCCAGAAACTTCTGGAAAGAGTTCAACTGGATCTCGACGAGATCCGGCAACTGGACTTCAGTGGTCTGCAACCGAGCGTAAGGGTGCCGTTTCCGGCGCACGACAGGGGTTACCAAATTAACTCTCCTCCGCAAGGATTGTCGAAAAAAGGCCTAGCACGCAAACGAGTATGTTACCCCCCGGAGGGGGCATAGTCAAGACGATTCGAGGAAAATATGTCGTTGGCTTTCAGCCACGCCTCTAACCAACGGGAGCAGTCTAGCACAGCCGTTCGCAGCATGCCACAAAGGCAGCAGGCTTAGAGATTTTGGCACCGCATCCCTGCGCCGACCTCGAAACCTTGCAGCAGGCCCGGTCCGTGAACGAAAGGCGGCGCCCCCGTTAGGGAGCGCCGCCCTTGCAGGCTTTTACCTAGAGCCTAGAACCTCAAAACCTCTAAGCTACTTCAGCTCCACCGTACCCCCGGCCTCTTCGATCTGCGTCTTGAGGGCCTCGGCGTCCTCCTTGCTGATGGCCTCCTTGACGGGGTTTGGGGCCTCGTCGACGAGGGCCTTGGCCTCTTTCAGGCCCAGACCGGTCGCGGCGCGGACGACCTTGATGACCTGTATCTTCTTCTCCCCCGGGCCCGTGAGCACGACGTCGAACTCGGTCTGCTCCTCCTCGACCTCGACCGCACCCGCGCCGGCGCCGGCGGCCGGGCCCGCGGCGACCGCGGTGGCGGAGACGCCGAAGCGCTCCTCGAGGGCCTTGACGAGGTCGGAGAGCTCGAGAACGGTCATGTTCTCGATGGACTCCATCAGTTCCTGCTGGTTTACCGCCATTTCAAATCCTCCTGGACTCGACTCTTACTACGACTGTTCGGTGTTCTGCTTCTGCTCGGCGATCTGGCCGAGCGCCACCACGAGGCCCTGGACGGTGTTGTTCAGGACCGTCACGAAGCCCGTAAGCGGCGACGAGATGCCGCCGACGATCTGGGCGATGAGCTGCTCCCGGCTCGGGAGCTTGCTGAGCGCCACGACGTCCGCCTCGTCCAGTATGCGCCCGCCGTCGAGGACGCCACCCTTGAGGGCGAACGTCTCGACCTGGTCGGCGAACTCCGCCATCAGCTTCGCGCTCGCCACTGGGTCCTCCGAAAACGCCAGCGCCGTCGGGCCCGACAGGAACTCCTGCAAGCCCTCGACACCGGCCTCGTTGGCCGCCCGCTTGGCGAGGGTGTTCTTGGCGACCACGAACTCGACGCCCAACTCGCGGCTACGACGCCGAAGGTCCGTGGTCCTGGCGACGTCCATGCCCTGGTAGTCCACGAGGACCGCCGAACCGACCCGCAGCTTGGCTGCGAGGCGCTCGATCACCTGTGCTTTCTCTTCCCTATTCACCTCGACTCCTCTGCAATAGAAAACCCCGGAGCCGCAGAGGCGCCCGGGGTTCGCAAAGGAATCCGTAAGGTGCTTTCCACGACCTCGGCCGGAAGATTAAGCCCTGGCGTTTGCCGGGGCGCCGGCTGTCTCTGGTCAGTTGTGGACTTTATAGTCCGCGCGAGATCTTACTCCCTCTCTATCGTGGGGTCAACCTTGATGGAAGGACCCATCGTGGTCGTAAGGGTTACGGTCTTGAAGTACCGGCCCTTGACCGGGGCGGGGCGGGCCCGCTGCAACTCCTCGCGCAGGGCGAAGTAGTTCTCGACCAGGCTCTCAAGGTCAAACGACTTCTTGCCGATGATGCCGTGGATGATGCCGTAGCGGTCCACGCGGTACTCGATCTTGCCGCGCTTGATCTCCTCGACCGCCCGACCAACGTCCATCGTAACCGTCCCGCTCTTCGGGTTCGGCATGAGCCCCCGCGGACCGAGCACGGGACCTAACTGCCCGACGGACCGCATCTGGTCCGGCGTCGCGACCGCGACGTCGAAGTCCATGAAGCCCTGATCCTTGATACGGGAAGCCAGGTCGTCGGAGCCAACGACGTCCGCGCCGGCCTCTTCGGCCTCGCGGGCCTTCTCGCCCTCGGCGAAGACGGCGACGCGGCGGGTCTTGCCGGTGCCGTTGGGCAGCATCAGGGTGCCGCGGACCATCTGGTCGGCCCGCCTCGGGTCCACACTGAGGTGGACGTGGGCCTCGACGCTCTCGTCGAACTTGGCGCCTTCGAGACTCTTTACGAGCTCCAGGGCCTCGCGCGGCGAGTAGCGGCGCTCCGCGTCTATCTTCGTCCTCTGTTCCTGCAACCGTCTACCCATTGACCGTAATCCCCATGCTTCGGGCCGTACCCTCGACGATCTTCGACGCGCCTGCGACGTCTGCGGCGTTGAGGTCCGGCATCTTCGTCCTGGCTATCTCTTCGACCTGCGCCCGGCTCACCGTGCCGACCTTCGAGCGGTTCGGCTCGCCGCTGCCCTTGTCTATCCCGGCGGCCTGCCTGAGCAGGTACGCCGCGGGCGACGTCTTGGTGACGAACGTAAACGAGCGGTCTTCGAAGACCGTGATCTCGACCGGCACGACCTGGCCCATCCGGTCGCGAGTGGCCTCGTTGAACTGCCGCACGAACTCCCCGATGTTCACCTGCGCCTGACCCAGGGCCGGCCCGACCGGCGGGGCCGGGTTTGCCTGCCCGCCCGTGACCTGTAGTTTCAATTTGCGCGCTACGCGGCGCCCGCGTCCTCTGCCCATAAGATTCCTCTCGTTTGTTTTAGAGCTTGGCTACCTGGCTGAAAGACAACTCCACCGGCGTCTCCCGCCCGAAGATGGAGACCAGGACCTTCAGCCGCGACTGGTCCACGTTGATGTCCGAGATCGAACCCGTAAAGTCCGAGAGCGGCCCGCCGGTGACCTTCACCGTCTCCCCG
>JACDFX010000048.1 GCA_013815575.1 Rubrobacter sp. | reverse complement strand
GGTCGGTATGGGCCAAACGCCGGAAGAAGTCGGGAGCTAACTCCTTTTAGGGAAGCAGAGTAAGGCTGACTCAGTGCCAGCCTTACTCCCCGGACCTCCTCCGGCACCCACGCCGTCGCGATAGCGGCCGACGAAGGTAGAGGGAACGGCGCAACCAGGAGGCGGACCTTCACGGTGTCGCCCGGGGTGATCCGTGACCGATTGACGAGGCAGTGTCTCGCGCAGAAACGCGCCCGCGAAGCTTGACCGAAAGGGAGTGAGCCATGGCGAAGAAACCGTCGGTGCATGTGGTGGCGAGGGAGGACGGGTGGGCGGTGGTCCGCGAGGGCAACGATCGGGCGACCTCTGTCTGCCAGACCCAGGCGGAGGCGGCGAGGGAAGGAAGAGACCTCGCCCGCCGACACAAGACCGGGTTCCTGCTCCACGGCAAGGACGGGCAGATCCGGGAGCACAACGATTACGGGAACGACCAGCGCCCACAAGAAGGAATGTCCACGGGTCAGGTGAGGGAGGCCTTCGCCCCGGGTACCCAGGCGCTCGGCGAGCCCACCACCAACGAAGAAGGGCAAACGGTCCAGCGCACCACGGACGAACGGGGGGGCGTCGTCGAGACCACCTTCGACGAGGAAGGCAAGGTCGTGGACGAGAGCCCGGTAGGGAGCGTCGCCGACCTGCCGGGGGCCGAGGGCTACGAGGAGACCACCGACGAGCAAGGCTGGGTGACACGCATCGTGAAGGACGAATCCGGGATCCTCATCGAGGTGCAGATCGGCCCGGACGGTAGCGTGCTCGACCTGCAAATCCCACCTGGCACAGAAAAGCTCGAGGAAGCCACCCAGCAGGTCGGACAAGCTGCACAAGGGGCGCAGGACAGCGCAGGACAGGCTCGAGCGACTACGGGACAAGCAGCCGGTCAAGCGCAGCAGGATGACGCCGGAGGGGCCACCCGGCAGACGCGAGACACCGCCGGGCAGGCCACCGAACAGGCAGACCAAGCTGCGCAGGACGCTGCTGGGCAGGTAGCTGATCAGGATCAAGGTCCCGCGGGACACATGGCCGGACAGGACGTACCTGGAGGGCAGGATACCGCGGTTCAGACTGCCCGGCAGGGCAACGGGGACCGGCAGCAAGACGAGGAGCAGGCCGAGGGACAAGAGCCGAACGCCACGCCAGCGGCCAGACAAAAGGCGGAGGAGTTGGGCGCGGACCTCTCCCGGGTGGAAGGTACGGGCTCCAACGGACGCATTACCGTCGACGACGTGAAGAAACTTGCCGAGACAATGGAGGACGGAGCCGGGGAAAGGCCCAAGGCGTCGAACGCCGCCGGGCGCAGGGCGGAGGAACTGGGCATAGATCTCTCCCAGATAGAAGGCTCAGGCTCCGGTGGACGCGTCACCGTCAAGGACGTGACGAGCACGACTGAAGGAGCGCAAGAGCGGGTCACCAGCAGGGACCAGCGGCAAGGTGAGGAACAGGGGACCGAGGAACACGGTCAGGAAGCCGAAAGAGGAGTCGGGGACGCCGTGGGGCAAGCCACCGGCCAGGCCGTGCAGGGGGCGCAGGACGCCGCGGGGCGGGCCACCGAGCAGGTGCAGGACACCGCACGACAGGTGACCGATCAGGCGCAAGGCGTTGTAGGCGGTCTTGCAGGTGGAGACCAGCAGGACGATGAAGAGGGCCAGGAAGGATCGCAGGAGGCCCCGGGACAGGCGACCGACCGGGCTGGACAAGCCGCGCAAGACACCGACGGACAAAAAGCAGACCGGGCCCAGGATGCCACGGAACAAGCGGCGGGTCAGGCGGAAAACGACAGCACCGGAGGAGCCACCGAGCAGGCGCAGAACGCTTCGGAACGGGGTACCGGCCAGGATCAAACCCTCGCGGGACAGACAGCCGGACAGGACGTACCTGGAGGGCAGGACACCGGCGGACAGACCGCCGAGCAGGGCGACGGGGACCAGCGGCAGGACGAGGAACAGGCCGAAGGACAAGAGCCGAACGCCACGCCGGCGGCCAGGCGGAAGGCCGAGGAGATGGGCGTAGACCTCTCCCGAACCGAAGGCACGGGCTCCGACGGGCGCATCACGGCCAAAGACGTGACGAGCATGGCCGGAGGGGCGCAAGAGCGGACCGCCGGCGGGACCTCGCAACAAGGCGAGGAGTGGCGGGTCGAGGAGCAGGATCGGGAAGCCGAAGGGGGCATGCAAGACGCCGTGGGCCAGGCGGCTGCTCAGGCGGTGCAAGGGGCGCAGGACACTACGGAGCAGGTAGCGGAGCAGGCGCAAGGCCTCGTGGGCGGTCTCGCCGGTGGAGGCCAGCAAGACGAAAAGGAAGGCGGGGGAGGATCGCAGGACAGCGCGAGGCAGGCGGCCGGCCAGGCACGAGGCGCCGCGGGCGGAGCCACGGGCGGAGCCGTTCGACAGGCCCGAGACACCGCAGGACAGGCCACACGGCGGGACGATCAGGCGGCAAAGCAAGGTGGCGGCCAGCAGCAAGGTGGCGGCGGGCAGGAACCCGATGCCACGGACGCCGCGAGGCGGAAGGCTCAGGAGGTGGGCGTGGACCTCTCACAGGTCGAGGGCTCCGGAGCGCAGGGACAGATCACCGTCAACGACGTGAAGGGCCCCTCCGGGCCGGCAAGAGGTGGGACCGCCGGAGAGCAACGGGCGGCCGATCGGGTCGAACAGGCGGCGCATGGAGCGTGGGACACCGCCGGGCAAACAGCGCAAGAAGCTGGCGAGACAACCAGAGCGGCGGGCGCGGTTAGCGGCCCGGCCTCCGGGGGCGCGGACCGGTCGGCGGGTAGATCCAGAAAAGCGGCGACCGACAGCGCCAGGGGCAGCGGAACGTTGGAGGGAAGGACCGACGATGCGGAGGAGGTGCGCGGCGTGGCCGACATTGAGCGTGACGACGACCATTTCGAGATGGTCGGGGAAGGGTACGCGAACTACGAAGTCTACGATCAGGACGGCGAGCGGCTCGGCAAGGTAGACCACCTGTTCCTCGACGAGGACGACCGGCCAGAGTACATCGGGGTCGAGATCGGCCTTCCGGACGGCAGGGCCGTGCTCATCCCAGCCGAGGTCATCCCCGCAGAGAACGAGCGGCGCATGGTGGTTTCGCGGCCGAAGAGCGTGGTGGAGGGAGGTCCCACCTTCGGTGACGAAGATGAGGTGACACCCGAGTTCGAGGAGCGGATCCGCAAGCACTACGGGCTCCCGAGATTGCCGGGCACCGAGGACAGGAGCGGCCACGACGCTCTGCTCGCCGAAGGGCAGACGGAGAGGGAGCGCGAGGGCTCCGGCGCAGCCAGTTCCGGAATAAGGGTGGGCGACACCGAGAGCGGCGAGTTCAAAGAGCACGATCGCAACGTGGAGGGCGTGAGCCAGCCCGGCAGCGACCTCGAAGACGAGGACGAGCTGAGGGTGCGGCGCTCCGAGGAGGAGCTCAGGGTCGGCACCCGCGAGCGCGAGGCCGGCAGCGTCAACGTCCGCAAGAGCGTGCGCACCGACCGCGAGAGGATAGAGGTCCCGACCCGCCGCGAGGAGGTTTCGGTTGAGCGGGTGCCTGTAGAAGGCGAGACGACCGAGGCCCGGATCGGCGAGGACGAGGTCTCCGTGCCGGTGGTCGAGGAGGAGGCCGTGGTGGAGAAGCGCCCCGTAGTCAAGGAGGAGATCCGCATTCGCAAGGATGTCGTGGAGGAAACCGAGACGGTCGAGGAGGACGTCCGCCGCGAGGAGATCGAGGTCGACGACCGGACCGAACGTCGCATCAGGTAACCTGCCCGCAAAGGAGTCAAAGCGAGAGGTAGACGCGTAAGGGACGATTCGCTTCCCCTTTTGCGAACTTTGGAAGAAACGTCTTCCGTACTGTTGGGTGGATAGCCCCGGCCTCGGGGGTTTGGGGCGCAGAATCCCCCCGTTCGTAGCCGCTCCCGAAGCGCTTGTGCCAAATGTGGTGTACGTCCCGCGGCGCACCACCACGGGGTCCGTCCGCCGAACTCGCCGACAACGCGGGGGTGGGAAGCACCACCTCCTCCCGTACAAACAGGGGGCAAGAAACGCAAACAGGGCCGCCGCGGAGCCAAAAGTCGGCGGCAGAAAGGAACGCCCATGAACAAGACTGAGCTCATCGAGAGGATCGCTGTCAGACCCGGCTTATGGCCTGCGCTCCCGACGTGGAGCACACTTTTTCCGGGGAGCACGCCCTCGGCGGCACCCGTCACAGCAGGGAGGCCCTCGGACGTTGGTTCGAGCGCCTGTACAGGCTGTTTCCGGGACTGGACTTCGAGGTCAAAAGGGTGCTGGTGCGCGGCTGGCCGTGGCGGACCGTAGCGATGATCGAGTGGGTGGACCGGGCGCGTCCGGCCGACGGGTTGCCCTACGAGAACGAGGGGACCCACGTCCTGCGCTTCTCGTGGGGCCGGTTGGTCGGCCTGCACGCGTACCTCGACACACAGAAGGTCGAGGAGGTATGCGAGCGCCTCGCGAAAGAGGGGATCGAAGAGGCCTCCGCGCCTCCCATCCTTACATAACCGGGGAATAGAGCAGCAGACCCTCCATACCGCCCGATCTGCGCGGTAGTCCAGGCAACTTCGGGATTCGAGCGGCACGGACCACGGCGCAGCAAACATGAGGAGGAACGGGCCGATGAACGAGAGAGCGAAGGCGACGCCATACGTCGACACCGTCGAGCAGGGGCCGGCATACTGGATGGTCGGCATCCTGTGGGTGATGCTCGCCACCGGGGAGCAGACCGGGGGCGGTTACTCCCTGATGTGGGAGCTCTGTCCGCGGGGCTCCGGCCCCGGGCCCCACTATCACGACCAGGACGAGCAATTCTTCATCATAGATGGTGAGATCACCTACCGCGCCGACGGCAAGGAGTTGAAAGCCGGACCGGGGTCTTTCGTCCTGATCCCGCGCGGCACGGTCCACTCTTTCCGGGTGGACTCCGAGACGGCGACGCTGCTCAACTCCTACACGCCGGCCGGCTTCGAGAGGACGATCACGGAGCTCGGAGAGCGTGCCCAGGCCCGCACGATCCCGCCGGCCGATCGACCGGCCATTCCCGGCGGCATAGACAACGCCATGGCCCTCTTCCGAGAGATCGGCATGCACCTCGTACAGGAGCCCGATCCCCTCCGGGAAGGCCGAGATGAGGTCTGAGAGGGAAGATCGGGAGGTCGGGGCGGGCGCTTGTCGCCGCTGTCAACGAGCTCCTGAGTAGCAGAACAGGCAAAGGAAAGGAGACCATTTACGAAGCATCGTCCACCAAGCTCGCGCTACGGGGCTCAGCGATACGGCTCGCGCGCAGCCCGGGCACTGTATGCCGCCGTCGGCACCCTACCGGAACGTGACCTCGGCGATCCGCCCCGTTCGACCACGTTCGGAAGCGGGGGCCCGGATCGCGTATTCTTCCGGGCGTGACGGGCATACGCAAACCGATACCTTCGGGGGATGCGTCCACGGCCGCGCCGCCGAACGAGGACCGGACGTTTTTCGAGAATTGCGGGGATCACCCCTTCCGCCACTCTTCCGGCGGGTTCGAGCTGGTCAACGCCTGGTGGCTGGCGGAGGCGGCGCTGCTTGCTTACGGGGACCAGAACTTCGTCGAGGCGCGGTTCCGGGAGGCCAGCCTGCCGGAGGTGAGGTACTTCCACGGCGAGAGCACCCAGTGCTACGCCGCCCACAACGAAGACTTCGTACTCGTCGCGTTCAGCGGCTCGGATATGCGCGAGCGGGAGGGCAACAACGTCTTCGACGCCCTGGCCGACTGGATGGTCAACCTGAGCTTCGGCACCGTGCCCTCCGAACGCGGCGGACGGGTACACAAGGGCTTCAGCGAGGCCCTGAAGGAGATCTGGGGACCCCGCGAGGGGGATGAAGGATTAGAGGCCTACCTCGACGGGCTGTGCGGGGACGGGCACAAGAGGGTGTGGTTTACGGGGCACAGCCTGGGCGGGGCGCTCGCCACGCTCGCCGCCGGTCGCTACGAGCGCGCGCCGGAGGTGTACACGTTCGGCGCGCCTCGGGTGGGGGATGGGGAGTACGTCGAGAGCCTGGATACTCCCGTGTACCGCATTGTCAACGGGAGAGACGTGGTGCCGAAGCTCCCGGTGCGGGGGCCGTACCGGCACGCCGGCGCCGAGAAATATATCGACGGTGAGGGACTCATCCACGACGGAAAACCGGGTGGCGACGGGTTGCGGGCGAAGGGGGGACGGGTCGCGCGCAGGGTTCTCACCTCAAGTCCGTCGGGGGGGCACTACGGGATCACGCACCCATCCAGTAGGCGGTCCAGATCTGGAACGCCTACGTCAGAGAATAGAGAACCGCCGACCCCCGGAGATCATACCCCGGTTATCCGGACGGCTCGACCTTCGGTATCAGGGTGGCGTCGAACTCGCGTACCCGCCCGCGACCGAGCCGTTCGAGTTCTTCCAGGCACCGTTCGGATTCGCGGATGAGCTTCGCGACGTCGAGGCCTAGAGCCTCGGGCTCGAACTCGTGGAGGCGTTCGATGCCGCTGCGGAGAACGCCGGTCGCGCCGCGCCAGTTGCCGTTCTGCTGGTGGTAGAAGCCGACGCCGACCTGAAGGATGCCCTGGTAGAGGAACCTGACGCGGCGCGACTCCCCCATCCAGGCATCTTCGAGAAACTCGTGGCACTCGAAGAACTCCCCCCGGTTGAACTCCTCTATGCCCCGGCGAACGAGGTCGGGGAGGCCTTCGGGAAGTTCGATCGGGGGTCTAGCCGCAGCCGCAGCCCCCGCCGCAGCAACCGCCCCCGCCTCCAGAGCTGGCGATGCGGGCGTCCATCATCGGGTTCGAGGACATCGCGGAGGCGCCCGGGGTGATCGAGGCGAAGTTCGAGATGACGCGCCTGGACTCGGCGGAGCCGCACTCCGGGCACTCGGCCGGGTCGTCCGAGGCGCTCATCGAGCGCATAAGGTCGAAGCGCCCGTCGCAGCTGGCGCACTTGTACTCGTAGAGGGCCATCCGTCCCACCTCTCGTCTGGCTAACATACAGCGAGCCGTATTGTACCCGCCGAGGGTGCCCGGTGCGCGTTGAATAACGCCCGCTTCGCACGTAAACTCAACTTCTACCCTGGGGCCGTAGCTCAGTTGGGAGAGCGCCGCCCTTGCACGGCGGAGGTCAGGGGTTCGAACCCCCTCGGCTCCACTCCAAAGTTACCTCGATTTGCAGGTAAACCTTAGAGTGCGGAAAGGGGACGCCGTTCGCTCTTACTCTCGAGTACACCAGTAGTACACCAACGCGCTGATAGGTGTGTCGCACTCGATAGGAGAGAAGGTTATGGAGCTTCTTAGGAGTGCTATTAGGCAGTTCGTCAGTGAACGAGACTGGGAACAGTTCCATTCTCCGAAGAATCTCGCTATGGCCCTCAGTGTAGAAGTTTCGGAAGTTGTGTAGCATTTTCAGTGGCTGACACAAGAGCAGAGCCGTAATCTGCTTCCAGAGAAATTGGCGGTTTTCTTCGGGATCGGAGCCCTGATGGTCGTGTTCTCTGGCTTGGCGGGAGAGCCCATAGAGAACTTGAACACGGCCGTGAGGGGGATCGGGTTCTTGCTGATGACCGTGCCCATGCTCCTGCTCGCCAGTGCCGGGGATCGGTGGGCAAGTAGGGGCCCAGTTTGACCCGCACCCCGGGCTGTGTCTAACATACGTCGGCCCAAGGAGGGGAGAGACATGCAAGAAGAGCGGACACGGGCTTCCCTGCCCGGATGGCTCGACGGACTCTACGACCCTGACGAGATGCGCGCGGCTGATCGCTTCGCGATGGAGCGGCGCGGCATCCTGGAACTGGAACTCGCCGAGAAGGCCGGAGCGGGACTGGCGGCGGCCGCGACCGAGGTCGCCGGAGGTGGACCCATCCGCGTCGTGGTCGGGCCGGGCAACAACGGAGGGGACGGCCTGATCTCGGCCCGTCTCCTCCGGGAAGCCGGGCACGAGGTCGACGTGATCGCCCCGCTCGCGCTGGACGGCCTCGCCGGCGTGCCGCGGACGAACCTCGACCGCCTGCCCGGGGCGCCGCCGCGACCGTTCGATCCGGCGGCACTCGTGGGCTCCGGTGCCATCGTCGACGCGTTGCTCGGGACGGGCTTCGAGGGCGTCGTCCGCGAACCTCTCGTCGGGGTCATCGCGGCGATCAACGCCGCAGGCGCGCCTGTGGTCGCCGCAGACGTGCCATCGGGGGTCAATGCGGCAACTGGCGAGGTGGAGGGGCCGGCGATCCGCGCCAGCGTCACGACCACGAACCACGCCCCGAAGATCGGTCTGTACGTGGCGCCGGGCGGCCGGCGCGTGGG
>JACDFX010000047.1 GCA_013815575.1 Rubrobacter sp. | reverse complement strand
GCCGCCCGTCAGCTTGTAGATCAACCACGTGTCGATGGTGCCGAAGCAGATCTCACCGTTCCGGGCCCGCTCCTTGAGCCCGTCCACGTTCTCGAGCAGCCAGTGGACCTTGGAGCCCGAGAAGTATGCGTCGATGGTCAGGCCGGTCTTCTCGCGGACCATCTCGTCTTTGCCGGCCTCGGAGAGCTGGGCGCAAAAAGCGGCCCCACGCCTGTCCTGCCAGACGATGGCGTTGTAGACGGGCTCCCCGGTCTCCTTGTCCCACATCACCACCGTCTCGCGCTGGTTGGTGATGCCGATACCGGCGATGCTCTCCGGCGAGGCGCCCGCGTCCTCCAGCGCCTGGCGCATCACGCCGAGGGTTACGTCCCAGATCTCGTTCGCGTCGTGCTCCACCCACCCGGGCCGCGGGTAATGCTGCGTGAACTCCTGCTGGGCCTCCCCCACGGTCGCGGAGTCGTGGTTAAAGACTATCGCCCTGCTCGAAGTGGTCCCCTGGTCTATGGCCAGTATGTAGTCGCCTGCCATCCTATATGCCTCCATCTCCATCCAACCCCAACGAATCCCGACGAAAAGCGCCGCTTACACCAGGCTCCACCTCCAATATCCCCCGCCGTAGGACAGGCACGACCGCAATATAAGACCTCTCCTTTCCACCACCATGCATCTTTACTGTCTTTTTTCATACCGAGCGTAACGGAGCAGCAAACCCGCGTCAAGAAAACCGATTACGGCGACCTGGCGCTATACTCTCGCGTGATGGACGAGCGGAAGCGCATAAGGTTGACAAGGTACTCGACAAAGGCGGGTTGGGCATCCAAGACCGACCTAGGGGACCTGGAGCAAGCGGTCTTCGGTGGGGTCGTCGAGGGCACGGGCCTCAGGATTACGGTTTAGGGGGCGAGGATTACTTTGTTGCAGGGCGTATCCATAATTGGGGCGCTCGCCGTGCTCGGGGCGTTTGCGGCTGACCAGTTCGGTTGGGTTGACCCGGGGCGCCTGTCTTACGCGGTGGCAAACTTTGCCGGGGGCGGCATCCTGACGGTCGTCGCGGTGATCGACGGTCAGGCCGGGTTTATCCTGCTTCAGGGGGCTTGGACCCTGATCAGCCTGTGGGGAGCGTTCGTTATCCTGCGCGGCGGGTCCGAACCGCGGTCCCGTGCCAGGTAGGGAGAACTCTTGCTGCAGGTGATATCGGTGGTGGGCGCGCTCGCCATACTCGGCGCCTATGCCGCGAACCAGCTCGGCAAGGTCGGGCTGGACAACCTCCCCTACCAGCTCGCGAACCTGGCGGGCTCCGCGGTCCTGGCGCTGGTAGCCATAGTCGAGGTTCAGATCGGCTTTATCCTGCTCGAAGGCGTCTGGGCGCTGGTGAGCCTCCGGTCGGTCGTCAAGATCCTGCGCGGAGACCCCCCGCACCGCGCAGAGGGACGATGAGAGACCACCGGCCCCCTGCGGCCCACCCCGAGGTCTGATAGCTTACCCACGGTCCGCCGGTGGTCTTACGAGAGGCAATTGCTGATAGCTGATGGCTGAGGGCTAACCGCTCCAATGCAATCCATCCTGAACAACGCGCTGCCGTTTTTTGCCCTGATCTTCTGCGGCTACGCCGCCGGCCGCCTGAACCTCCTCACCGCGACGGCCGCCGCTGGTGTCAACACGTTCGTCTTCTACTTCGCCCTGCCGGCCTTCCTCTTCTCCCTGATGTCCTCCTCCCCCATCGCGGAGGTCCTGAACGTGCCGTTTATCGGGGCCTACGTGCTGGCGAGCCTCGCCGTCTTCGGCCTCGCGGTCACGGGTGGAAGGCTGCTTTTCGACGTCGGGCGCGGGGAAGCGGCGATTCAAGGGCTGGCCGCGGTGCTCCCGAACACGGGCTACATGGGCATCCCGCTCGCGATCGCGGTCTTCGGCCGGGAGGCCGCAGTCCCCCTGGTCGTCGGCCTAACCCTGGACGGCATCCTGCTCATCCCTTTAGGCATCCTGCTCATAGAATCGGACAAGGGACGGGGCGAGGGCCCGCTGCGCACCGTCCTGGCGACCTTCCCGAACCTGGCCCGCAACCCGCTTATCGTCTCGATCTTCGCCGGGCTCGCCGCCTCCACCGCCGGCCTCACGCCCCCGACACCCCTGAACAACTTTCTGGACCTTCTCGGCGGGACGGCGGGCCCCTGCGCCCTGTTCGCCCTCGGCGCCACGCTGGCAAGCCGCTCCGTCGCCGGCGGCGCGGCCGAGATTGGCTACATGACGGCCCTAAAACTGTTCATCCACCCCGCCGCCCTGTTATTGACCACGGCCGTGATCTTCGACGTAAACCCCCTCTGGACCTCAGCCGCCCTCCTCGGTGCCGCCCTGCCCATCGCCGCCAACGTCTTTATCGTCGCCCGCCAGTACGACGTCTACGTCACCCGAGCCTCAGGCGCGGTGCTGGTCTCGACGGCCGTCTCGATGGTCACGGTCTCGGCCCTGCTGCTCGTCCTGGATTGACGCCGCGTGACGGGCCTGTCCTTTCGTACGGGCTCAAAACTATCCTTATGCCCGTCGGCGCGATAGCCGCCCGGGCGGATAATCTTGCCAGGTTGATGAACGGGGACTTTCGGAGCTTGACAGCCGGGTGTCCGGTAGTACCCTTTTACTTAGCCGGCTAAGTAATTTCAGCGTTTGGGAGGCAGAGATGGCAGGACCTGGGGAGATCATCGGTAGCCAAGTGGCGGGCTGGACCGGGGTCGAGGAGAGGACCCACCGGTTCGGGGGCAGAGAGTTTCGGGTAAACGGGCACGAGATCGGTCACCTGCACGGCGACCGGCTGGCGGATTTGCCCTTCCCGGTGAAGGTGCGGGAGGAGTTGGTGGAGGCCGGTGAGGCGCGGCGGCACCACGTTCTACCCGAGACTGGGTGGGTGAGCTACCAGATCCGGGACGAGGGAGATGTGGCCGGGGCCCTGGAGCTCTTTAGGAAGAATTACGAGAGGTTGACGTCGCGGCGAGAGGCGGGACGGGCATGAGCGGCTTGACGGAGATAGAGATCGAGTACCCGGGGGACCAGTGCCTGGGGCGGTTGGCCACGGTGAACGCTTCGGGACGGCCGCACGTGGTGCCTGTCGGGTTTCTCTACAGCCCGGACGCCCGCACCGGGGCCCGATGACGGAGAAAGGGATCGAGGAGGTCCATCCGGTCAAGAGGACGACCGGGTTCGCGTTGGCGAAGGTGTGCAAGGCGCACAGGGGGAGCGTCGGGGGGATGCTGGCGGAGGTCGGGCTGCACGTCGGGCAGGAGATGGTCCTGATCGAGCTCTGGCACTGCGACGGCCTGCGCGGCGGCAAACTCGCCTGCAGGCTCGGCGTGGAGCCACCGACCGTGACCAAAATGCTCCGGCGCCTCGAAGACAGCGGCCTCGTCGAGCGGCGCCCCGACCCGGCCGACGCCCGCAGCTTCCTGGTGTACCTGACGGAAGAGGGACGCGCCCTGGAAAATCCCGTGGTGCGGCTCTGGGAGCGGGCCGAGGAGAAGACCCTGGCCGGGCTGGACGCCGCCGAACGCCGAGAGCTCGGCAGGCTGCTGACGAAGGTGCGGGCCGGCCTGGGCGCGGAACGGAACTAATCGTTTAAGAGATCATTTGTGAGGGGATGAGCATGTCATTTAGAGAGAGACGTTTAAAGGTGGTGGGTGTCGGCGGGACACTTCGGGAGGGCTCTTCGAGCCTTGGGGCGCTCAGGCGGGCGCTCGCGGCGGCCGGGGAGGCCGGTGCGGAGACGGAGCTTCTGGACCTGCGGGGGCTGGACCTTCCGATGTACGAACCGGGCAGGGCGCTCGACGACTACGGGCCGGGCGTGGGGCGCCTCGTCGAAGAATTGCGCGGGGCGGACGCCATCCTGATAAGCACCGCGGCCTACCACGGGACGCTCGCGGGCGTGACGAAGAACGCGCTGGACTTCTCGCAGTTCCTCTCCGGCGGGGAGCACCCCTACTTCGACGGGAAAGTGGTGGGCCTGATATCGACCGCTGGCGGCGAGCAGGCCGGGGCCAACGCGACCGGGGCGATGGTCCACGTCGTCCACGCCCTGCGCGGCGTGGTCGCGCCGCTCGAGGTCTCCGTATCGAAGGCCTGGCAGCGCACCGACCGCTCGGGCAACGTCACGGACGAGGTGTACGGCGGTCGTCTGGACGCCCTAGGAGAGCTGGTGGTCGACCTCGCCGGCGGGCTCGCGGCGCGGAATGAGGAGACGGGGCTCGTCGAGGTCGCGGGTTGAGTGCGGGTGAGGAGGCGATGACCGCGGAGGAGCGGGCGGGGCAAAGGAACACCCGCCTGCTCCTCATCGTCGTGGTGACGGCGATCCTGATCTCCGTTCTAAACCAGACCTTCGTGAACGTCGTGGTTCCGGACATCCGCGCAGACTACGGCGCTACTCAGGGCCAGGCCGGTTGGGTCATCACGGGGTATCTGCTCGTCTTCGCGGTCGGCATACCGCTCTACGGGCGTGTGGCGGACCTGTACAGCCTCAGGCGCACCTTCGCCCTCGGCCTCTTTCTTCTGGCCGTGGGCTCGCTGGCCTGCGCGTTGGCGCCGAGCCTGCCGCTGCTGGTCGCCGGGCGCATCCTGCAGGCGGCGGGAGCTTCCGCGATACCGGCGCTCGGCTTCGCCGCGGTCGCCAAGGCGCTCCCGGAGGGGAGCCGCGGCACGGCGCTCGGCCTGCTCTCTTCGAGCGTCGGGGCGGGTGCCGCCATAGGCCCCGTGCTCGGGGGTGTCGTCACCGGTCTCGCGGGCTGGCACGCCCTGTTTTTCCTGACCGTCTTTCTGTCAGCACTCCTCATTCCCGGCGCCCTCTACGCCCTGCCCGGCGTTACGGACGACGGTTCGAGGAAGCCGGCCGGTTTTTTGGAGGCCTTGCAGCACTTCGACGTGCCGGGTGGGCTCTCGCTGGCGCTCTCCGCCGGGCTCGCGCTCTTCGGGGTGACGCAGGGGCAGGTCGCCGGGTTCTCGTCCCCGATCTCCTGGGGCAGCTTCGTCGCGGCGGGCATTCTGGCCGCCGCGTTCGCGTGGCGCATCCGGGCGGCCTCCGACCCGTTCGTCACCCCGCACCTGTTCCGTAACCGGGCGTTTCTGGCCGCGGCGGTCACGGGATTCTTCATGATGTTCGCCAACGTGGGGAGCTACGTGCTGGTTCCGCTGCTGCTCTCCGAGGTCAACGGGCTCTCCGCGACCGGCATCGGGCTGGTGCTCGCGCCGGGGGCGGTCGTGGTGGCGGTCCTCTCTCCCGTCGCGGGGAGGCTCTCCGACCGGTTCGGGCCGAAGACGCTGGTGTGGGTCGGGCTCGTCATATTCGGACTCTCCATGTTCTACATCTCCGCGTTCGCCGCCGGGGCCTCCGCCGTGGCGGTTGCGGTCGGCATCCTCGGCCAGAGCCTCGGCTTCGCGCTGGTCAACTCCCCGAACACGAACGCGGCTGCGGCCTCGCTCTCCCGCGACGAGAGCGGGGTCGGGCTCGGCATCTACCAGATGCTCTTCTTTCTCGGCGGCGGCTTCGGCCCGGCCGTGGCCGCGACCTTCGTGGCCGTTCGCCAGGGGTCAGAGTCGGGGGCGCTGAACCCCCTGTTCGCCGCAAGCTCCGCCCCATTCTCCGACGCCTTCCTGCTGCTGACGGCCGCGAGCCTCATCGCCTTGATCTCCGCCTCAGGCCTCAAGAAGAGAATCGGGAAAGGGAACTAGAATGCCTGATTACGGCAGGCCGCTCGAGTTCGGCGTCAGCGTCGAGCCGCTCGCGGAACCATCCGGCCACGCGGCAAGCGTGGCGAGAGTCGCCGACCGAACGGGGTTGGACCTCGTCGGCATCCAGGACCACCCGTACCAGCGGCGGTTCCTCGACACCTGGACCCTGATCTCGACGCTCGTGCCCGTCACGGAGAACGTCCGCTTCTTCCCCGACGTCGCCAACCTGCCCCTGAGGCCGCCGGCCATGCTCGCCAAGGCCGCCGCGTCGCTCGACGTTATCTCGGACGGAAGGGTCGAGGTCGGGCTCGGGGCGGGCGCCTTCTGGGAGGCGGTCGTCGGCATGGGCGGCCCCCGCCGGACCCTCTCCGGCGCACGACATCGGCCTCTGGGTGGGGGCCTACGGGCCGCGGATGCTCGGCCTGATCGGGCGCGAAGCCGACGGCTGGGTCCCCTCCCTCGGCTACGCCCCACCCGAACGCCTGCCCGAGATGCACGACAGGATAGACGAAGGGGCCGCCGAAGCGGGACGAGACCCTTCGGAGATAAAGCGCGTCTACAACGTTTCGGGGAACATCGGCCCGGAGGGGGACGGGCCGCTAGTAGGCCCCGCCCGGAAGTGGATCGAGACACTCACAGGGTTCGTCCTGGAGGGCGGCATGGACTCGTTCATTTTCTGGCCCGGCGAGGACCACGGGCGTCAGACGGAGCTTTTCGCCTGAGAGGTAGTGCCGGGCGTACGCGAGGCCGTCGAAAGAGGCCGTTTGTGAAAGCGCGCCGTATCTCCGTCTGGCAATCGGAGGCTACACTTATGAAATTCGTGCCAAGAACGAGAGAGGAGGTCGCATGACTGAGAGTGGAAGGGTCGAGATCCCGGAGGGATACCACGACCTGCTGGAGAGCACGGCCCTGGTGCACGTCGCCACGGTGGGCCCGAGAGGCGAGCCGCAGAGCACCCCTGTCTGGTTCGGCTGGGACGGCGAGAACATAACGTTCAGCCAGACGAAGACCCGCCAGAAGTACCACAACATGGGCAGGGAGCCGCGCATCGCCCTCTCCCTCGTCGACCCGGAGAACCCGTACCGGTACCTGGAGGTGCGGGGCGAGGTCGACCGCATCGAGGAGGACCCGGAGAACGACTTTATAAACGCGATGGCAAAGAAGTACATGGGCGTCGACGTGTACCCGCTCCACCAGCCCGGCGACGAGCGCGTGGTCGTCTACGTGAGGCCGCAACACACCACCCAGATGGGCGCTTAGGGGACCGCTTGGCCGACCAGGAGCGAAATACCGGCCCCGGACCGCTCAGGCGGGCTCTGGGTTATCTGCGCTCCTACAAGCGGGAGAGCATCGGCGCCGCGCTGGCGCTCATGCTCGTCTCGGGGGCCAACCTCGTGGCCCCGCTGCTCGTCGGCCGGGCCATCGACACGGGCATCGGGCCGCGGCGGGCGGACGTGCTCGTGTACGTGGTCGCGGGGCTCGTCGGGGTGGCGCTCGCGCGGGGGCTCTTCACGTTCTTGCAGGGGTATCTCGCGGAGCGGGCGTCGCAGGGGGTCGCCTACGATTTGCGCGACGCGCTCTTCGGGCAGATGGAGCGGCTCTCGTTCAGCTACTACGACCGGGTCCAGACGGGCCAGCTCGTACAGCGGCTGACCAACGACGTCGAGCAGGTCCGGTCCTTCGCGGGGTCAGGCGTCGTCCAACTCGCCAACGCGGTCGTCATGCTCATCGGCTCGGCGGCCCTGCTCTTCTACCTCGACGTCCAGCTCGCGCTCGTGGCGCTCGCCGTGGTCCCGGCGATAGCATTGCTGCTCGTCCGGTTCGTCAGGCTCATCAGGCCGATCTTCGGGCAGGTCCAGCAGACGCTCGGCAGGCTCAACACCGTGCTCCAGGAAGACCTCTCCGGGGTGCGTGTGATCCGGGCCTTCGCCCGCGAGGACTACGAGACGGCCCGCTACAAGGCCGTGAACGACGAGCTTCTGGACAAGAACCTCCAGACCGTGCGCATCTTCGCCAACAACTTCCCTTTCGTCTTCCTGCTCGCCAACCTCGGGACGCTCGCCATCGTCTGGTTCGGCGGCCTGCAGGTCATAAACGGCCGGCTCTCCATCGGGGAGCTCGTCGCCTTCAACACCCTGCTCGGCTTCATGCTCTTTCCGATACTCACGATAGGGTTCTTGTCGGCGAACATCTCGCGGGCCGGGGCCTCGGCGACGCGAGTCTTCGAGATCCTGGACGCGCCCCTGGAGGTTACGGACAAGCCTGACGCCTCCCCCCTGCCCCCCGTCGAGTGCAGGGTCGAGTTCGACGACGTCTCGTTCCGCTACCCCGGTAGCGAGCGCGAGATCCTGCGCGGCGTCAGCTTCGCGGTCGAGCCGGGCAGCACCGTGGCCATCCTCGGCACCACGGGCTCGGGCAAGTCCACGCTCGTCAACCTGCTTCCGCGTTTCTACGATGCGACGGGTGGCGCGGTCAGGCTCGACGGGCACGACGTGCGCGACGTCACGCTCTCGTCTCTACGGTCCCAGATCGGGATGGTCCTGCAGGAGGCCCGCCTCTTCTCCGGCACCGTCCGCGACAACGTCGCCTTCGGGAGGCCCGACGCGACGGACGAGGAGGTCAGGGCCGCCGCG
>JACDFX010000375.1 GCA_013815575.1 Rubrobacter sp. | reverse complement strand
CTCGCGAGCACGGACCTCGACGGGGCGAACGCGGCCCTGGAGAAAGCCCACGCCGAGGCCGCGCTCTCGCGCGGCGACGCAGAGACCCCGGGGTTCGTTGGCGTGGATGATGGCGTGGCCGACGCCATGGCGCCGGTGGGCCCACGAAACGGGAAACGAGATCGAGGATAGGGGATGAAAGTATGGGTTACCTTCTGAGAAGGGTGCTGCTGGCCGCAGCGCCGGTCCTCTGGCGCAAGTTCAAGGGGAGACAGAAGGGCTAAACTACCAGCCGTCGGCTTTCGGCGGTCAGCAGGACCGGACCGTTCCTAGCTGCACGCGAGCTCTTGCCCCGACCTTGCCGCGTGGCGTTGTGCGAAGCCGTGCAGGCTCAAAGTCACGAGGGCGATGGTCGTGCCGAACACGGGGCCCATCATCTCCGGCAACGGGTCGAGGGCCACGAGTTCGATGCCCGAGCGGTGGTACTCCGAGAGCCGCGAGACGAGATCTCCGGCCGTGCTCTCGGCGATCCGCCAGCCCCCTTCCTCCAGACCGTCGAGCTTCAGGAACATCTCGGCTTCCTCCGGGAAGCTGAAGACCGGCAACGCCTTCCTCCCCGCGTCGATGCAGACGGTGAACATCCCCGAGCGTCCGATCCCGGGGTTCTCGATCAGCCAGTAAACGGTGGTCAGGTTGGACGTTCGTGCCCTCCTGTTCCTCGGCACCTCTGACTCCTCTCTACCTGAAGATCTGTCCGCAAGAGCTTCGCGAGGATCGTGGTTTCGCGCATCGCCGCAACGGATACGGACGGACACCTTAATGCACCTCCCTTCCCCCGGAAACCCCGAAAGGTTGATTGCCACTTCAAATGTATCGAAAGATGTAGGCGCGGCTACCACGCGGACTCGAAAATGCGCGAGTGTAGCCTACGTACTAGAATGCAGACTTGGTACTCAATCGGTCCGGGTACCAGGCGCGGATGCGCGGGCAAGACCCGTGGTTTTGGAGGGGTTTATGGTCTTCGGCGGTTTGAGTTAGACGGTGGAGAACCGACTTACGACGGTGCTTCTGGCAGACGATCACACCATGTTCCGCGAGGGGATGGCGAAGCTTCTGACCTCCTACGGGGGGCTGGAGGTGGTGGGGGAGACGACCAACGATGAGGGAGCCGTCGCCCTGGCCCGCGAGAAGAGGCCCGACGTGGTCATCATGCAGGTGCAGATGCCGTTCGAGGAGGCCAAGTTGTCCCTCGACAGGATGCGCGAGGTCGAGCCGCCGCCGAAGGTCATCATCGTGACCATGTTCGAAGATCCCGCCACGATGCGGAGTCTCTTGAAGCTGGGGGTCAGCGGGTACGTGCTCAAGAGCTCCTCCACGACCCAGCTAGTGAGCGCGATCCGCGCCGCGGCCTTCGCCCCCGAGGATGGCAACGTGGTATTGGGCCTGCCGAGGACGATGCTGGAGGAGGCGGAGGAAGGACCTGACAGCCCGCTCTCGGTGCGGGAACTGGAGATCCTGCTGCTTGCCTCCCGGGGCCTCTCCAATAGCCAGATAGCCCGGCAGGTACACCTGGCCGAGGGCACCGTCAAGCGCCACCTCTCAAACACCTACCACAAGATGGGGGTGGGCTCCAGGGGCGAGGCCGCGAGGAAGGCGCTGCAGGAGGATTGGATCACCGTCGGCGAGATCACCGATGGCGAAATTACCGACGACGAGTTCCAGGATGGATAGCCTGGAGGCGGGCCAGGTTACCCCACGGGCTTCCTGGAGATAAACTCCGCCACCTCGTCCACGACCGCGAGCAGGTCGTCCACGCACATGTCATCCAGCTTCCGGACCCGTCCGTCCAGGTTGACCCTGGCGCCCATGCCGTCGGAGAACAGTATCTCGAGGCGGCACGCGATAGCGTTCAGATATTCCGGGCTGGCCCCGTCGTTGTCGTTGCGCACGAGCAGGTGCGGCCCGAAGTCCTTGACCTCCCCGTCGAGCGACCCTGAAGGGGCGAGCATCACCTCGGCGTCGGGACGGTGTTCGTGCAGGGCGAGCGCCAACGTCTCGCGGTACATCCGGGGCTTTACGGTGACGAGTATGCGCACGACCCGTACGCTCCTGACTAGCGGGAAACTCGACACGAGACAATGCGCGTAATAGCGGCCCACAGATAGCTGTAGAGTCACTATACACCCGTCGCCATGAGTTCTGGCGATCCGGGCAGAATATGTGTTGAAGTGTGTAGCCTGTGTTTCATATTATGGCATCTGCCCCGTCGTGGTCTTCTTGGAATCCCCGCTACACACTTCGACACATCTTTCCCAAATAGAGACTGGAATCGCTTTCGAGACGGTTTGGCAAAGCTATATTCTCTTGCGTCCCCATCTTCTGGTAGAGGAGTGCGACCGGGTGCTTGAGCAAAGAGGAGAAGGCAGGCGACGTTCGAGAGGCCCCGGTATGGGCGACGAGGGCTCTAGCGCCGGAGCGCGTTCTCTTGGCGAGCCGACCGAGATGTACGTAACCGGGCGGTCCTGAAGAAGCATGAGGTGACCCAGGCGCAGACAAAGGATCGCGGTTTCGAGAGTCCATCCGGTACGTCGGAGGAATACGCAGGATACGAGGTTCTCGACCCTCTGGGACACAAGATCGGGTGGGCCGAGAAGCTTTACTTCAACCGGAACGGCGGGCCGGAGTACGTCCGGGTTCGGATAGGCCTCCTCTTTACGAAGCACGTGCTCATCCCGGTACAGGACGTCGCGTTCGACGGGACGGCGCGGTCCATGACGCTCAAGTGATCCCGGCGGTACGAGAGGACGTATCTTGAAGGAAGCTGCGCTGAAGGACGACCATGAGGCTACGCTCGGGTGGTTGGATGACTCTTTGGAGTGGTCACGCTTGAAGGGCAGGACGAGGCTTATGACGTTCCTGAACCTCGTCAGAACCGAGGTCCTTTTCGAGAAGGATTTTACCGAAAGCCCGCGGTCGATCCGAAACCGGGCACCGGCGACGGGATCGTCTTTCGGCACGAATCGCGGTATATAGAAGCCCGCCAGCGGTTCTTCTTTCGAGGCGATCCGGTCTGCCGGACATCCATGTCAACTACCACCAACAGAGTCGCCGGAGCGTTGTCCCGGCCGGAGAGGAACCCTACGCATG
>JACDFX010000046.1 GCA_013815575.1 Rubrobacter sp. | reverse complement strand
CACCGGATCTGCGTGGCGTTACATGCCCCACGACCTGCCGCCGTGGGAGGCCGTCTACCAGCAGACGAGGAGGTGGATCAATGCGGGCGTCTTCGAGGCGATGGTCCACGATTTGCGCGTGCTGTTGCGCGTTTCGAGGGGCAGGACGTCCGAGCCGACGGCGGCCGTGCTCGACTCTCGCACCCTCAGATCCACCCCGCAGAGCGGGGCGCGAGCTGGCTACGACGGCCACAAGCACAAGAACGGCTCCAAGGTTCACGCGGCGGTGGACACTTTGGGGCACCTGCTGGCCTTGTTCGTCACCCCGGCCAACGAGCAGGAGCGGGGCAGGGTGGGAGAGTTGGCCGCGGCCGTACAAGAGGCCACGGGCGAGTCGGTGGAGCTAGCGTACGTGGATCAGGGTTACACCGGGGAGCAGCGACCGGCCGAAGAGGCGGAGGCTCATGGCATGAGGCTGGAGGTGGTCAAGCACGAAGAAGCCAAGCGGGGGTTCGTGCTCTTGCCGCGCCGCTGGGTGGTGGAGCGCGATTTCGCGTGGGCAACGCGATTCAGGCGCCTGGTCAAGGACTACGAAAGGCTGCCCGAGAGACCCTTGCGGGGCTGCACTTCGTCGCTTTTGCCTGCCTCTTCCTGCGTCAGGCAATCGGCATTCTCGGTCCAGGTCCATAACACCCTCTAGGTCTTAAGCGTCAGCTTCCGGTCTGTTTGTTCTCACGGTCTATCGCGTACCAGACCACGTCCAGACCCTTCCACCGAGCCTGCCCCCGGTGGGTTAGCCCTGCTTTTTCCATAACGCGCAGCGAAGCCTGGTTCCCGGGGATCGCGATGCTGATGATTCGTCCCAACTTCAATTCCTCAAAGCCGTGGCGGATGCTTGCCAGCGCGCCCTCGGTTGCGAAGCCCCGGCCCCAGAAGGAGCGGTCGAGCAACCAGCCAACCTCGGTCTTGTGCGCTCCTTCGGGCCAGTCATCGTGGCGCATCAGGCCGATCCTACCGATAAACGCGCCAGAAGTCCTGTCCTCGACCGCCCACAGCCCGTACCCGTACTTCTCCCAGTGACGCACGTACCGCCCGACGCTCTCCGCGGTCTGCCCGCGGCCCATCGCGCCGCGCCCCATGTACAGCATAACCTCCGGTTCCGCGCAGATGCGGGCGTAGGGCTCCAGGTCCCCATCCCGCCACCCACGCAGCAGGAGCCTCTCCGTCTCGATCTCAACCACCTGAAACCCGATACCTCAAAACCTCAAGCCCTACTCCTCGAACCCGAGGCTCCAGGCGCGGTCCAGGTCGTAGTTCGAGTAGGCCCGGAAGGCGACCATGGTCTCGGTGCGGGCGACGCCGGGGACTTGTGCGAGCTTTTCGGGGACGATGTCGGCGAGGCTCTCGAAGTCGGGGATGCGGACCATGACGACGAGGTCGTAGGGGCCGGTTACGGAGTAGGCCTCGGTGACGCCCTCAACGGCGAGCATCGCCTGGGCCGCCTCCTGGACGCGCTCCCCCTCGGTCGTGACGAGGACTATCGCCGTTACCACCCGATCTCTCCTTTACAGGCCAAACGTGACCGCCCCCTGCAGGGTGTTGTTTTCCGTGGTCTTCTCGTACTTGACGGGGCCGGCCTCGACGGTGGTCTCGACGGCCTCTTCGAGCGCACCGGGGATGAAGCCGCCGATCTCGACGGTCGCCGTCCCCTTGGGCTCTATTCGCCCCACGGTCGCGTTCTTGGACTGGCGCTCGGCGTCCGTGTTGAGGATGACCTCTACGTCCACCGCGGACTCCGGGGCCTCGCCGCCGTTGGCGACGGTGACGGCGAAGGTCGGCTCGTCGTCGCCGGTGAGCACGACCTCGCCCCCGGGGGAAAGCGGGCGTCCGGCGACGGTGACGGCGTCTATCTGCACGCCGTGGACGGCGCTCGGGTCGCTGCGGGTGGAGGAGGATGAGGAGGCTGCGTCGAAGCCGATCTCACGGTAGTCCATGAAGGGCCGGGGCGCTTCGAGGTAGCCGCCATCCCCCGTCTGGCCGGCCTGCTCCAGCGAATCCCGGACGGCCGGGATGTAGTGGTTGGCGATCATGGAGTCGCTCGTCCTGAAGTCCTCGACGGCGGTCGCAAGGGCGTCGCCGAAGCCGTTCCCGCTACCCGTGGCCGCGCTCGCGAGGTTCTCCGTGGCCTCCTTGCGGACGCCTAGGGCGGAGATCAGGTACGGCTGGGCATCCTCGAACTCGGGGGGTATTTCGTCGTTCTGCAGCGCCTGCGTGTAGAGCCTGTCGGAGAGGTTGGCAACCCCCGCCAGCGCCTCTTCGTCAACCATCCCCGGGTCGCCCCCCGAGTTCCTGAGGGTGCCCTGCAACTCGCCCCTGCCGGCGTTGGAGGAGTCGCTGAGGAGGCTGTCGGCGCTCGTGACGTACTTGCGGACCTGGGTTGACTCCTGGGTGGCGACGCAACCGCGGGCCACGAAGAAGATAAAGCCGAAGGCCATGACGAGGAGAAAGAGGGAGCCGATGAGCGTGATCCAGGCCGGAAGCGTCCTGCCGCTGCGCTTTTTGGGCCGATTTTGGGATCTCTTGGAGCGTCCGGAGGGTTTCCCGCGGCGGGACTTCGGGGCGGCCCTGTGGGATCTACGCTCTATAAGACCACCTCCCAGAGACTTCGTGGGCGAGGGGGGACTCGAACCCCCACGTCCTTTCGGACACTAGACCCTGAACCTAGCGCGTCTACCAATTCCGCCACTCGCCCGCAGACCCTTTCGGGACACGTTCTGAACCCGGGGAATTGTACCAGGGACGATGCCCCAAATCTAACGGGAGTACCGGCGACGCGCCGTAGGCTATACAATGCTCCAAGCGTGACCGAGACCCGTTACATCGAGGGACAGGGTCGTTACGCGCTGTCGGAGATGATCGGGCGCGGCGGTTTCGCGACCGTCTGGAGGGCCAGGACGCTCTCCGGCCTGGGACGAAACCGGGACGTCGCCGTAAAAGTCATCCCGGTCTACAGCGCCGGCGAACGCTCGCGGGCCCTCCGCGAGGGCCAGATCGCCGAGGGCCTCAAACACAAGAACATCGTTCGCACCCTAGAGGTCATCCCGGGCGACCACGAGGTCTTCCTGGTAACCGAGTACGTGGCCGGCCTCCCCCTCGACGAGGCGGCGAGGGCCTACGACTCGCGGGAGCTGACGGACGCCCTCACCCAGATCCTCGAGGCCCTGGTCTACGCCCACGGCGAGGGCATCATCCACCGGGACATAAAGCCGCAGAACGCCCTCGTGGACGACCGGGGCCGCGTGAAGCTCACGGACTTCGGGGTCGCCTTCCGCGCCGGGGACACCCGACTGACCCGCGTGGGCTACGCCGTCGGGACGCCCGGATACATAGCGCCCGAGATCCTGGACGGCGCCGACCCCACCGCGCTCACGGATATCTATGCGGTGGGCGCGACCGCGAGGACCCTGCTCGCCCGTCAGCCCCACGAGCCGCCCCGAAGGCTCAAGGAGTTCGTGGACCGGGCGACCTCCCCAAACCCAGCCCACCGCCCACAGAGCGCCTGGGCCGCCGTCAAGCTCCTGACAGGCCGGCGGGCACCCGTCGGAGCCCTCGTCTCGTCAGCGGGAAACAAGAAGACCGTGGACAGGATCTCCGCGGGCGCCAAGGACGGTGCCCTGCGGGTGGTCAACGGGATCACGGCCGGCTGGCTGGGGTACATGCTCGGGGCGCCGCTGGTGGAGGGGGCGCAGGCGATCGGCGTCGCGGCCGGCCTCGGCGTGCTGGCGTACCTGCTGCCGCGGCTTGGCGCCCTGGCCGTGATCGTCGCGCTGGCGGTGGCCCTCTGGCAGAGCAGCGCCAGCCTCGGGCTCACGATCCTGGTGCCCGTGCTCGGCGGCCTCTGGGTCGGGGGCGCGGGCTCCGCCAGCGCGGACGTCAGGCGGCTTCCTCTGGGCCCGGCGCTCGCCGTGCTGGTCACCCTGTTCGCGGGCCTGGGGGCCGGGCTGCCGCTACTTTTCGGGGCGCTCATGCGTCCCGTCGGCGCGGGCCTCTCGGCCGCGGCTGGAGCCGTCAGCATGATCTGCTACGAGTTGACCGTGAAAGACGTTGGGCCTTTCGCGGAGCTGCCTTATATTGGGGCGAAGTTCTATACCGTGCCGACGCGGCTCGGGGTGGACCAGCTATGGGCCCGGGCGGGGTTGATCCTGCAGGACTTCCCCAGGCTGCCGCTCCTGGTTCTCCTGTGGGTGGGGATGGCGCTCGTGGTCTCCCTGGCGGAGTGGTCGGGGCGGTGGGTCGTGGGGCTCGTCGCGGCGGTGGGCGGGGGCGTGGTAGGGTACGCGCTGCTGGTCTCCGAGATGTCCAGGGACGCGTTGCCGGAGGCTCTGACTTCCCTCGGGCTCGCGGCTATAATATACGGGGTGTCAAGGTATTTCGTGGCGAGGGCAAGAGGGTAGGTTTCGTTGGGTTTCCTCAAAGGCATCGAGAAGAGGATGGAGTCCCTGGTAGAAGGCGTCTTCGGGCGGGCCTTCAGGCGCCAGATCCACCCCGTCGAGATCGCCAAGGGCCTGACCAAGCAGATGGACGAGGGCCGGATGGTCTCGATCTCCCGCACCTACGCCCCGAACAACTTTACCGTCCACCTCTCTAGAGAGGACGCGGAGTCCATCCAGGCCTACCAGGACTCCTTGAAAGACGAGTTGATCCAGTACGCTTCCACGCACGCCGAGAACAAGAACTACCATCTGATGACCCCGCCCCGGATCCGCTTCGAGACCGAGGAGACGCTCCGCTTTGGGGAGTTCGGCGTCACGGCCAAGCTGACGGGCGGGGACGGCCCGCGCGAGAAGGGCGCCCCCCAGGACACCTCGGGCCAGACCCGGATCTTCAAGACCGAGGAGACCGCGGGCGGGGATCAGGGCACGGCGGCGATCTCGGCGGGCGAGGCCCAGAAACACGGGCTGGCGAAGGAGATCGTGGAGGTCGTGCTGGACGACGGCACCCACCCGCTGGAGGGCGCAGGCCCCTGGACCGTCGGGCGCTCGCAGGAGAACGACATCACCGTGAACGACCCGAACGTGTCGAGGCGGCACGCCAGGATCTCCCGTGCCGACGACGGCTTCGTCGTCGAGGACCTCGGCTCGACTAACGGCACCCTACTCGACGGCGCCCCGATAGACCGGGAGCGCATAGACGGGGGGGACGAGTTGACCTTCGGCCAGTCGGCGGCCCGCTTCGTGCGCCGCATAGACGTCCCCGGAGGGACCCCGCGGGGCGGGAGGCCCTCGCCGAGCAGGGGACGGTAGCTTTATGCTCGAGTTGCAGGTGCCGCTCCTGGCGGCCAAGGCGCTACTCCTGCTCCTGCTCTTTGCCTTTATCTACGCCGTGATGCGCCGGGGGATAGGAGACCTGCGCAAGGTGCCGGACGACGAGACCTACGTGCCGGGCCGCAGGTCCGGGAAGGGTTCCAGCCCCCAAGGCAACGGCCAGAGGGCCTACGCCCCGCGTCCCACGGGGATCCCCGAGATCGTCGTTGAAGAGTCGGACATTCTGGCCCCCCAGACCCGCTTCGAGTTGCGCGACGGCGAGACGAGCGTTGGCCGGTCTTCGGCGAGCGACGTGGTCCTGAAGAGCGATGACTATGCTTCGGGGAGCCACGCCAAGCTCACCCGCCACGGCGGCCTGCTCTACGTGGAGGACCTCGGCTCGACCAACGGGACCTTCGTCAACGGCAGCAAGACCGTGGGCGCCACGCCGGTGAGGAACGGGGACAACGTCCGCGTCGGCTCGACGACCTTCCGGTACGAGGAGTAGGCGTGCCCCTGCTCGAGCTCCAGCCGTTCGGCGTCACCGACCCCGGCAAGGTGCGCCAGAACAACGAGGATGCCCTGCTCGTGGGCGACGGCGAGGACGAGACGCTCTTCGTCGTCGCCGACGGCGTCGGGGGCTTCGAGGCCGGGGAGGTGGCTAGCTCCATCGCGGTGGACGTGCTCCGAGACCTCGGACCCGAGGACTCTTTCGGGCGTGCTATAGAAGAGGCGAACCGCCGCATCCTGGCGGCAGGCCGGGGCGACGAGAGGCTATCCGGGATGGGGACGACGGTGGTGGCCATCCGCTTCGGGGGGACACGCCGGGAGCCCGTCGCAGAGCTGGCCCACGTCGGGGACTCCAGGGCCTACCTCGTGCGCGGCGGCGAGCTCAAGCCCGTAACCGAAGACCACTCGCTCGTCGCGGAGCTGGTGCGCAGCGGCGACCTCACGCGCGACCAGGCCGCCGAGCACCCCCAGAAGAACCTCATCACCCGAGCTTTAGGCGCCGAAGACGAGGTCGAGGTGGACACGACCATGATGCCCGTGGAGGCCGGGGACCGCTTCGTGCTCTGCTCCGACGGGCTAACGGACATGGTCAGGGAGAACGGGGTCGCGGAGATCCTGGCCGGCACCCCCGAAGATCCGGAGAAGGCCGCCCGCGGGCTCCTCTCCGCCGCGCTCGAGGCCGGCGGAAACGACAACATCACCGTCGTCGTGATAGACGTCAAGACGCGCGAGGAGCCGGAGAGGCCCCCACGCCCGGCGGGCGCCGCGACGGGCGATCCCTCAGACGGGACCAGCGAGATGCCAGCCCTGCAACCGGGGGCCACAAGGGCAGCCCCACGGGGGTGGGGCGGGGCGGGGAGCCCGTCAACCGGAAGAGCAAAGAGAGCCGGGGCTCCGAGGCGCCCCAAGCGGCGTTCCGGCGGGGTTTCAAAGGCGCTCGGGAAGCTCGCCAGGGGACTTGCCGTGATCCTGGTGGTCCTCATCGCGCTTGTGCCGGCCTACCTGTGGGGTTCCAGCCGGTACTACTTCTCCTTCGAGGAGGGGGACGTCGTCGCCCATCAAGGCGTCCCCTACGCGCCGTTTGGGGTCGAGCTCAACCAGGAGTGGCAGAGGCCCGGGCTCTCGGAGTCCGAGATCAAGGAGCCCTACGAGGAGCCCATAGAGACCCACAAACTCTACACCAAAGACGAGGCCGAAAACGTCCTCGCGGACATGGGCAAGTAGGTTGGGACGCCCGTGACCCAGCGCGCCACCACGCCCATGATACTTGCGCTGCTCGTCACCACCCTTGGGTTCGCGACCCTCATCTTCGCCCAGGGCGCCACCAGCCCGCCCCTCATCTACGGCGCCTACTACGCGGGGACGCTCTTCGCGTTGTACCTGGGGGTGCGCCTGATGCTGCCGCACTCCGACGTGCTGCTCTTGCCGCTGGTTACGCTCCTTACGGGGCTCGGGCTCGTCATGATCTTCCGGCTCACCTACAACATCGAGGACAAGGCGGGGCTGGCGATCACGCAGGCGGTCTGGATCCTGATAGGCAGCGGCACCTTGTTCCTGCTCGTCCTGTTTTTCCGCAACTACTACCGCCTCTTCGACTACAAGTATCTGCTCGCCGTCGTGGCGGTCCTGCTTATCGCCTCGACGTTTACCCCGCTCGGCTACGAGGTCAACGGGGCCCGCCTGTGGGTCTCATTAGGCCCCGTCGGCTTCCAGCCCTCCGAGTTCGCCCGCATCGCGCTCATCGTCTTTTTCGCCGGCTACCTGGCCGAGACGCGCGATCTTCTCGCGGCGACGAGCCGCACCTTTCTGGGCGTCCAGATCCCGGCCCTAAAATACTTCGGCCCCGTGGCGCTCGTCTGGGCGGCCTCCCTCGGCCTCCTGGTCTTCGAGAAGGACCTCGGAAGCAGCCTCCTCTTCTTCGCCGTGCCGCTGTTGATGTTGTACGCGGCGACCGGCCGCATCGCCTACATCCTGCTAGGCACGATTCTCTTCTCCGTCGGCTCGTTCATCGCTTTCCTGCTCTTCGACCACGTCAAGGTCCGGGTGCGGGCCTGGCTCGACCCGTGGTCCTACCCGGACACGGATGGGTTCCAGATCCTGCAGAGCATCTTCAACATCGCCGATGGCGGCCTGATCGGTACGGGCCTCGGCGCCGGCTTCGCCCAGACGATTCCCGAGGTCGAGACGGACTTCGTCTTCTCGGCCGTCGCCAGCGAGCTTGGCCTGCTTGGGTCGACGGCTGTCTTGCTCGCCTTCCTGGCCTTCGTCTACCGGGGTATCAAGATAGCGTTGCTCGCAGAGGACGACGCCTCGAAGCTGCTCGCCTTCGGCCTGACGGCGATGTTCGCCATCCAGACCCTTGTTATCGTGGGTGGTGTGACGAAGGCTATACCGCTCACGGGCATCACCCTGCCCTTCGTCTCCTACGGGGGATCCTCGGTGGTGGGCAACTTTATCCTCACGGGCCTCCTCCTGCTCGTCTCCGAGCGGGCCGGGCGACGCGAGGAGCGGGGACTGGCCGCGGGGGAGGACCACTGAACGCCCACTTCAGACGCACCTTCTACCTGATTG
>JACDFX010000374.1 GCA_013815575.1 Rubrobacter sp. | reverse complement strand
CCAGCTCCGGGCCATCCTGCGGGCCGCCGCGCATGGCGGCGCGCAGGTGATGTTCCCGATGGTCGCCGACGTCCGGGAGCTGCGGGAGGCGAAGGCCGTGCTGGATGAATGCCAGGAGGAGCTGGCCGCGGAGCGTGTGGAGTTCGGCACGGTCGAGGTCGGGGCGATGATCGAGGTTCCATCCGCGGCCCTGTGCGCGGAGGAGATCTCAGCCGAGTCGGATTTTCTCTCCGTCGGGACCAACGACCTCACGCAGTACGTTTTGGCGGCGGATCGGGGGAACGCGCGGCTCGCGCCATACTTGCAGGACGCGGGCCATCCGGCGGTGCTCGCTTTGATCCGGACTACCTGCGAAGCGGCGCGAAAACACGATATACCCGTCGGCGTGTGCGGCGAGGCCGCCGCGGACCCGGATGTGGCTCCGGCCTTCATAGAAGCTGGCGTGACCGAGCTATCGGTGTCGCTGCCCGCCATCCTCAGAACCAGGAAGATGGCGAGTGAGATCTAGAGACGAAGAACAGCCAAGCCACGAAGAGCTCGCAAGCTCATCCCCACCCGATGAAAGACGGCTACGCAGAGGCCGCCAGATTCTACTCCCGCTCATCGCACTTCTCCTGGTGACGCTGGTCTTCGGCGGGTTTCTGCTCGTGCGCTCTCTCGGCGAGCGCGTCTCCGGCACGAGCGTAGCCAGAGATTCCGTTGACTCGGGGACCAAGCCCAGCCTACGCCTCTCCAACGGTCCCGGCCAGGTGAGCATCGAGGGCGGCGCGGACCTCGAAACGGTGGGGTACGAGGTAGTCCGGCACGCTCGTGGATCCGACCCCGCCGCCGCGAAGAGAAATGCCTCGGATGTGCCGGTGGATCTCTCCCGCGAGGACTCGGCCATCGTCCTCGTAACGGACGGCGGCCGCGAGACCGGCGCGGACTACGCGCTGCGCGTCCCATCCGCAAGCGACGTGGAGATCGAGTCTGAAACCGGCGGCGTGGAAGTCTCGGGCCTGGACGGCGACGTGACCGTCAGGGCCGAAGCCGGGGACGTGGAGATCCGGGACGCAGGCGGCTCCGTGACGGTCGAAGCTCCGCAGGGAGACGTCACCATATCCGGCATAAACACCGATACCGGCCAAGCGGAGATCACCGTGGGTTCTGGGGACCTATCTTTGGAAAACGTAGTCCTCGGCACGCTGGAGGCCGAAGTAGAGACCGGCGAAGTCACCCTCTCCGGGCGTTTCTCAGGCGGAGGACAAATCCTCGTCCAGACAGGCGACATCATCGCCCGGATACCATCAGAAGAAACTGCGAACCTGGACCTGGAAATCCGAGTCGGTGAGGTCGTCCGCGAAGACCGGGGCGGAGAATCCCAATAGATGGGACGCCGCGGCGGATACCCTGGCTACCAGTCTCCCGAGAGCTTCTGGGGTGCTCTGAGGGGCGTCTGGTTCGGGCCGCGCAGGTTCTTCGGGCGGCTCGACCTGGAGGGAGGGTTCATCAGGCCGGTCCTCTTCGCTTCGGTCGTGCTTTACCTGAACCTGATCCTGGACTCCGTCCTTCAGGCCGCGTGGCTCCAGGAGTTCAACTACGCTCTCCTTTACACCGTTTTCCTCGGGCTACCCGTCGCGCTGGTGCTCGCGCCACTCCTCGTCGCGGGCCTCGCCGCGCTCGTCCTCGTCCTCCTCGACGGCGCCCCCTCTCGCGCCAGGTTCGGTCCCGTCTTCCGCAACCTGTGCTACGCGAGCGGAGCCTGCATAGTGCTCTGGGTTCCCTTCGGCCCCCTCCTCGCAATCGCCTACGGAGGCTACGCCGCCACCATCGCGGTAAAAGAGAGCCTGAACGAGAACTGGAATCGGGCCATCGCCGGGGCCCTCATACCACTCGGGGCGATAGTCCTGATCCTGCTCCTCCTCACCGGCCTCGACGAAGCCGCGAGCTTTTTCACCAACCCGCCGGACAGATAAGATCAGGTCTCGTGCAACAGGTGATTTGCTGAAACCCGTTATCCAGACAAAGGCTCCAGCGCGAGCGCGGTCAGCAAGGCCGAGCCCCGTGGCAATATCTCTTCGTCGAAGACGAACCGGGGCGTGTGGAGGCCGGAGACGTCGCCCACGCCGAGCCAGACGTACGCGCCGGGCACCTCTTCGAGCATGAACGCGAAGTCCTCGCCGCCCATCGCGGGGTTCGGGAGTTCCAAACTGTGTTCTTCGCCGAAGAGGTTCCGGATAACACCCAGAGCCCGCTGCGCCGCCTCCTCGTCGTTGCTCGTTACCGGATAGGAGAAGTGGTAGTCGAGGTTCACGTCGCCGCGCATCCCCTGGGCGACGCCACGGGCTAGCTCCTCGATGCGCTCGGGCATCTTGCGGCGGAGGTCAGGGTCCAGGGTGCGGACGGTGCCGCCGAGGTAGGCGGTCTCCGGGATGATATTGAACGCCTGGCCGGATGAGACCTGTCCTATCGTCAGGACCGCCGGCTCGACGGGGTCCACTTCTCTCGATACGAGGGTCTGCAAGGCCGTTATTACCTGAGCGGTTATGGCGATGGTGTCGGCTGTGAGGTGCGGCATGGCACCGTGTCCACCGGAGCCCCGCACCTCCATCTCGAAGGCGTCGGCGGCGGCCATGATCGGGCCTCCCTTCGTCGCCGCCGTCCCGAACGCAAGCCCCGGCCACAGGTGCAGCGCGTAGATTGAGTCCATCCCCTCGACCACGCCTTCTTCGACCATGACCTTGCCCCCACCGCCACCTTCTTCCGCCGGCTGGAAGATGAACTTCACGGTCCCGTTCAGACGGTCGCGCATCCCGGATAGCGTGTGCGCCGCCCCAACGAGCATGCTCGTGTGCCCGTCGTGGCCGCAGGCGTGCATCTTGCCTTCTGCCTCCGAAGCGAACGGCAGCTCGGTATTCTCCGTTATGGGGAGCGCATCCATGTCGGCCCGCAGCCCCACCGTCGGGCCGTCGTTCTCTCCTCGAAGGGTGGCGACTATCCCGTTCTCGGCGACGCCGGTCTGTACGTCCAGCGGCAGACCGTCGAGGGCGGCGAGGACTTTTTCGGCGGTCTTCTCCGTGCCGAACCCGAGTTCGGGCTCGCGGTGGATGTCCCTCCTCAGAGCGACGATCCTCTCCCCAAAATTATCCTGGATG
>JACDFX010000373.1 GCA_013815575.1 Rubrobacter sp. | reverse complement strand
TCCTCGCCGTTCATCTCGATGCCGTTCTAGTTAGGTTTCGAGGTATCGGGTGTCAGGATAGAACGTACAACCCAGAGCCCCAAAACCTAAAGCCACTACAGAAAAGGACCCCACTTTGCAGAAAGTTCGTTTCGGAAAGACCGACCTCGAGATAACCGCGGTAGGTTTCGGTGCCTGGGCCATCGGCGGGACCGGCTGGGCCGGCGCCTGGGGCTCTCAGGACGACGACGAGGCCGTCGGGGCCATCCAACGCGCCGTCGAACTCGGCATCAACTGGGTAGACACGGCCGCCGTCTACGGCCTAGGCCACTCCGAGGAGCTCGTCGCCCGTGCGCTCAAGGGCTTCTCGGACGCAGACAGTCCGTACGTCTTCACCAAGTGCTCGCTTGTCTGGGACGAGGACGGGGGCGTCTCCAACGTCCTGAAGAAGGGCTCCGTGAAAAAGGAGTGCGAGGACAGCCTCAGGCGGTTGCAGACGGACGTTATCGACCTGTACCAGATCCACTGGCCCCGCCCCGACGAGGAGGTCGAGGAGGGCTGGGAGGCCCTCTCCGAGCTCAAGGAAGAGGGCAAGGTCCGCCACATCGGGGTCTCGAACTTCGACGCGGGCCAGATGGAGCGGGCAGGCGGCATCGCGCCGGTCGAGACGCTCCAGCCGCCTTACAACATGCTCAGGCGCGACGTCGAAGATGAGATACTTCCTTACGCCCGCGAGAACGACGTGGGGGTCATCGTCTACTCCCCGATGGCGAGCGGGCTGCTGACCGGCAAGATGACCCGCGGGCGCGTCGAGGACATGCCCTCGGACGACTGGCGCCGCAACAACGAGCAGTTCAACGACCCGAAGCTCTCCCGCAACCTCGACCTCGTCGAGAAGCTGCGCGAGGTGGGCGAACGCCACGACAAGTCCCCCGCTGAGGTCGCCATCGCGTGGACGCTCCGGCACCCGGCCGTCTCCGCCGCCATCGTCGGCGGCCGCCGCCCGGACCAGGTAGACGGCATCGTCGGCGCCGCGGACTTCCGCCTCTCCGACGACGAGGTAGGCGAGATAGGGTCCGCGCTGCCGTAGGCTGCCCCGTGTAGGGGGCGTTCGCGAACGTCCTCTACGGACGCCTCACCCTCGGCAGGAGCGACGCGGAGCGCCGCCCGCGGCCCGGGACTGCGTCTAGTTTGCGGCGTGGGCGGTCGGGTAAGAGCGTGGTGTCCGAGTACCCGGCGGGAAGGAGTTCGTTTTGGCGGAGCAGCGCACGGAAGGGGCCATAAAGGTCCGGCAGGTCACCGACGTCCACGCAAACTGGAGCAAGCAGGGGGACCTTCAGAACGGCAAGTTCTCCTACCAATTGATCCTGGATAATGGCGCCCAAGAGGCCCTTATCATGCCCACGCCGGACGACGGCAAGCTCTTGAGGGACCTCATCCACGATGCCGACACCCTCTACTGGGACACGGAGAAAGAGATCCTGATCTTCGGCAAGATCAGCTAACCTCCTGCATCTCGCCAGCCCCCGAGAACGGTTTTCGGGGGCTGGCGTTTTTATGCCTCGAAGACCTCCCCTTCGTGGATACCGCAGGCGTCGAAGCTCGACCTCGCCTGCCACGACGGGACACGCAATTGCATCAGGTCCGGATGGAGCAACTTCCAGGCGGCCAGCTCCCTGACGCACTGGGAGTCGAGAAAGGTAACCCCCGAGAGGTCGACGACGAGCGGCTCGTCGGAGCGCGGTACGTCGCGCAGGGCCTCCCGCAGCTCCCCGAGATTCCGGAGGTCGAACTCGCCCCAGATCGCGACGCGTCTCCCCGCAACGCTTACCAGCCCGGGCTCGGCGGACGTGCCACTCCGGTCTTCTGGGCTCGCCGTGCTTCCTCCCGCTCTCAGGTTGCGCCGCCACGATTTTCTCTAGGACTCACCGAACCCGGGGCGGGTTACGGCCGGCAGTTTGCGTCGGGTGGGCGCCGGGTATGTTCGGCGCGTCGGCGTTGGGCGAGAAGGAGCGGGAAATGGACCTTGGCGGTATCGGGAACATGCAGCAGTACCTGGAGGGGATCAACTTCCCCGCCAACAAGGACGAGGTGGCCTCCGGGGCCGAGACCAACGGCGCCCCGCAGGACTTCGTGGACAAGATCCGAAACGCGGCCCAGGAACGCTTCAACGGCCCGCAAGAAGTCCTCCAGACGGTCGGAGGACAGTAGGCCGCGCGGCTTCGGGCCCCTGAAAGGTGAAGCGGCCCCCGGATTGTTCCCCGGGGGTCGCTTCATTACGACGGGCGCGGCTTCAGGCGCGGTTTACCAGCGGAAGGGGTGGGGGCCGAAGTCCGCGTCGTAGTAGGGGACGGCGGCCCGCCCGGGCGGGGCGACGGCGTCCAGGCGCTCGTGGTCTTCTTCTTTCAGGGACACTTCTAGGGCGCCCAGGTTGTCCTCTAGTTGTTCCATGGTGCGGGGCCCGATGATTGGGCTGGTGACGCCGGGCTTGTCCTTGCACCAGGCGAGCGCGAGCTGGCCCGAGTTGCACTCCTTCTCCTTCGCGATGTCTTGCACGGCCTCCAGGACGTCGAAGGCCGCGTCGGTAAAGTGGTTGCGGCCGAGGCGGCGCGGTTCGAGGCCGTAGCGGCTGTCTTGCGGAGATTGGCTCTCGTCGCGGGAGTACTTGCCGGTGAGGAAGCCGCCGGCCAGGGGGGACCAGGGGATCAGGGCCGTCCCGTACGTCTGCGCGAACGGAACGAGCTCGCGTTCGACGCGGCGGTCGAGCAGGTGGTAGGGGGGCTGCTCGCAGACGAAGCGGTTCAGGCCGAGCTCCTTCGCGGCCCAGAGGGCCTCCACGAGTTGCCAGGCCGCGTAGGTGCTCGTGCCGACGTAGCGGACCTTGCCGGCCCGTATCAGGTCGTCCAGGGCGCCCAGTGTCTCGTCTATGGGCACCTGAGAGTCGGGGCGGTGGATCTGGTACAGGTCTATGTGGTCGACCTGCAACCTTCTCAGGCTCGCCTCGCACTGCTGGATTATGTGCCTGCGGTGGTTGCCCCTGGTGTTCGGGTCGTCCCCGCCCATCGGGCCGTGGACCTTGGTGGCGAGCACGATCGAGTCGCGCTTGCCGTTCCGTTTTAGCGCTTTGCCGACTACTTCCTCGCTCGCGCCCGTGCTATAGACG
>JACDFX010000372.1 GCA_013815575.1 Rubrobacter sp. | reverse complement strand
GGGGTCGTCCAGGAGCCACCGCACTTCCCCATCGCCCATGTCCCAGATGCCGACGCGCCGGTAAGTCCCGGCCTCGGCCACGAAGAGGACGCGGCGCCCGTCCGGGAACCACGAGGCCGAGACCTTCGCGCGGGTGCCGAAGTTCAGGATCTCACGGTCCTCCCGCCCCTCGACATCCACGAGCCACACCTGCTGCCCCGCCGGGTCCAACTCGTTGCGCGAGTAGAGGGCGTGGGTCCCCTGACGGTTCAGCTCGGGCCACGAGATGCTGCCCTTGTCGGGCCGGGCCAGCGCTAGGAGTTCCCCGCTTTCGAGGTCGTGCCGGTAGAGCCGGTCGGCCTCTGTCTCCTGCCCGCTCTCAGCGTCGAGGTTCGCCGAGTAGACGAGCCAGCGTCCGTTCGGGTGCAACCGGCCGCCGCGCAGGTAGTAGTTCGGGTTGGGCCCGGTCAGCGGCTCCATTACCCCCGGCTCCGCGAGCCTCACCCGGTAGAGCCGCTCCCGCTCGTCCCCGTCCGTGTCCTGCGTGACCAGGACCGCCTCCCCGTCCGGCGTCCAGGACGCCACCATCGTGTCGCCCTCAGACGTCTCCGTAAGACGAACCGGCGGCGAGGACCCGTCCGTAGGGGCCGCGAAAACGTCAGCGGCCGGCCCGAGCCGCGACCAACTCCATGCCACCCAACCCCCGTCCGGAGATACCTCCGGGCCGGACAATACCGGCACGGAGAGCAGTGTTTCGAGGTAACGGTCGGTGTCCATGAGCCCCTCCCTGGAAGCGATGTAAAAGGCCGCAAGCAAACTCCATGCTATCCGCTACCGTCCGGAAGCAACAGCCGCGAGACGCACCCGGGCTTCGCCGCGCTGACTACGCGAGCGTAGGGGCAGGGTCGCAAACCGCACCTACGAAGACCGCCTAGAAGGTCGGCGGGGTGTTCACGTAGACCGCTTCTACGGGGCCCTCGTCGGCCCACCAGCGGTGGGGGGTTGTGGAGGGGAAGTAGAGGGTATCGCCCGGGGCCATCCGGAACGTTCCCTGATCCCTGAGCTCCACGAGGAGGTGGCCGGAGATCACGTATATAAACTCCTCGCCCGTGTGCGAGTAGAAGCCCTCGCTCCCAGCGCCGGCCGGCACCCGCAGGTAGGAGGGGTCCATGACCTTCTCCCCCGAGGCCATCTCCTCGAAGCGCACGCCGTTGTCCCACTGCATGACGGGTCGGTCAGCGCTCTGGACGAGCGGCGTCGCCGCCTCGAGGTCGGCCCCGAAAAGCTCCCGCATGGTCACCCCGTAGGACCCCGCCAGCCGCCGGAGCGACGCCACAGACGCCCCCGAGCCCCCGCGCTCCAGCGCGGAGATAAAAGAGATGGAGAGGCCCGTGGCCTCGGAGACTTCTTTTAGCGTCTTGTGAGCCTTGACGCGCAGCCGCCGCAGCCGCTCCCCCGGCGCCCCGGAGTCATCCGGTGGATGGCCGTTTGTGCCCCCTGAAGCCTCCGCGGCGCCTATCTGCTTGCGGATGGCGGCGAAGTTCAGGCCTTCTACCTTCCTGAGGTGCTTGATCTCCCGCAGTCGGCTCACGTCTGGCTCCATGTAGACCCGATAGCCCCGATCCGTCCTGCGCGGCCGGACCAGTCGCTCCCTCTCCCATAACCTCAAGGTCTGCGGCGCAAGCCCGACGGCCTGCGAAACTTCGCCTATGGAGAACCCTACCGAACCTCCGCTCGCCGCCAACCCGCCTCCCGTCTAGGTCCTGATATCCACAAACGATTATTGTGATCGCCCGGCGAAAAAGCAAATCATCCTAGCCCGGAGGACACCCGCCGTAAACGCTCTTGATAGCAACCTTGCACGTTTATTGTAGCGTTGTTATAAGGTAGAAAGAACGCACTTTCCCCGGAGAAAAGGAGTCGTCATGGCGACGGTGGTGGGGGTACCGAAGGAGATCAAGGACATGGAGGGACGCGTCTCCATGCAGCCGGACGGGGTGATGGAGCTCGTCCACCACGGCCACGAGGTGGTGGTCCAGTCCGGGGCCGGTGGGGGTGCCGGCTTTACCGACGAGGAATACGCGGCGGCGGGCGGGCGGCTGGTGGACGGGCCGGACGAGGTCTTCGAGGCGGCTGGCCTTATAGTGAAGGTCAAGGAGCCCGTCCCCGAGGAGTACGACCGTTTTCGGGAGGGGCAGCAGCTCTTCACCTACCTGCACCTCGCGGCGGACAAGGGCCTAACGGAGTTCCTGATGGAGAAGAAGATCGACTCCATCGCCTATGAGACCGTCGAGCTGCCTGACGGCAGTCTGCCGCTTCTGACGCCGATGAGCGAGGTGGCCGGCAGGATGGCGGTGCAGGCCGCGGCGCACCACCTGGAGAGCCCCAACGGCGGGGCCGGGCTGTTGTTGGGGGGTGTGCCGGGGACGCCGGCGGCGAAGGTGACGATCATAGGTGGCGGCATCTCGGGCACTGAGGCGGCGAAGATAGCGATCGGGATGCGGGCAATAGTGAGGGTGCTGGATATAAATCCCAAAAGGCTCGCGTACCTTTCGGACATCTTCGAGGGGCGGGTGGACCTCGTGATCCCGAACAGGGCCAGGACAGCCTCCTACGTGGCGGAGTCTGACGTGGTCATAGGGGCGGTGCTGGTGGCCGGGGCGAAGGCGCCCAAGCTGGTAAGCCGGGAGATGATCGCGAGCATGAGGCCTGGCTCGGTGGTGGCGGACATCGCCATCGACCAGGGCGGCTGCTTCGAGACGAGCCGTCCTACGACCCACTCGGAGCCGACCTACGTCGAGGAGGGCGTCGTCCACTACTGCGTGGCGAACATCCCCGGGGCCGTGGCCCGCACCTCGACGCTGGCGCTCACGAGCGTGACGCTGCCTTACCTCATCAGGATCGCAGACGAGGGTGTCGAAGGGGCCGCTTCGGCTGACCCGAACCTGGCGAGGGGGCTCTCCACGCTCGGCGGGGATCTCGTCCACGGGCCGGTGGCCGAGACCCACGGCCTGTCGTACACGGACCCCCAGAAGTTCCTCAGCGGGGCGCGGTAAGGGCTGCGGTAAGGCCGCGTTCGGCCGCGGCGCGCCCTCCCCCCGTTCGGGTTGTGCAGAAACTGGCGTAGCATGTAAGCTGCGCCGTAGGGGATGTAGCGTCGATG
>JACDFX010000045.1 GCA_013815575.1 Rubrobacter sp. | reverse complement strand
CATCGACGTCCTCGTCAACAACGCCGGCATCGTCCACAATATCCCCTCGGAAGAGGTCCCCGACGATGAGTGGCGCAAGGTCATGTCCGTGAACCTCGACGGTGTCTTCTACTGCTGCCGGGAGGTCGGCAGGGCTATGCTGGAGCGCGGCTCCGGCGCCATAGTGAACATCGCCTCGATGTCCGGCGTCATCTCCAACCACCCCCAGCCCCAGTCCGCCTACAACGCCTCCAAGGCCGGCGTCATAATGCTCACGAAGTCGCTCGCCGGTGAGTGGGCCGGCCGGGGCGTTCGGGTCAACGCCGTCTCGCCCGGCTACATAAGGACGCCCATGACGGAGATCGGCCTCGCCAATCAGGAGTGGGCCGACGTTTGGATCTCCTCGACCCCGATCGGACGCCTCGCCGAGCCCGAAGAGATTGCCCCGGCCGTCCTCTACCTCGCCTCCGACGCTTCTAGCTTCGCCACCGGCACGAACCTCCTGATAGACGGCGGCTACACGTCCTGGTGACTTTGGCGGGACCTTGAGAGCGTCTCGTTGTTGCGGTAGCGTCTTCGGGCCGCGTCGTCCATGACGCCACCCGAGAGGGCCACGTAGAGGTACAGGATGAGGGATATGAGCAACCAGGCCACGAGCAAGATGGCCGTGAGCATGAACGTCAACATGGCCCCCCCGAGTTCGCCATCCGTGAACGCAACGAAGATGAAATTTATCAGCCAGTAGAGCGCGAGGGCGCCGAAGACCTTGCCAACGGTAATCATGGCCCACAAGATGGCCTCGCGGTGGTTCAGAAAACGCCTGGGTTTTCCGGCTTCGTCGGACTTGTAGATCCACTCTCGCACCCGTCGAGTCTCCCCATCTACCCGTCTGTCCTACGACACAACGCTTGACGAGGACATCGTGCCGATCCGGGCCGGGATGCGCATGGGACCAGGGGACTATTTTGCCAGCCGAAAGTATGATTCCGCGCTACCCGGTGCCGCTGGGCATCACCATGGGCTTGACGTTCGCGGCGTCTTTGCGGCCCGCCTGGAGGGCCTCGGCGGCGTGGTCGAGGTCGAAGCGGCTCGTGACGAGGGCGTCCAGGTCAACCTTCCCCGTGGCGGCGAGCTCTATGGCCGCCGGGTAGGTGTTGGCGTAACGGAACGTCCCCGTCACCCAGATCTCACGCGTCTGCACGAAAGCGAGCGGCACGCTAGTCTCCTCATTCGGCCCCATCCCCACGACCACGGCCGTACCGGCCGGACGTACCGAACGGATGCCGTCGCCAAGCGCCCTGGGGTTGCCGGAGCACTCTATCAGCGAGTCAGCCTCGATCCCCGCCTCGTCCAGCGGCTCCTCGGCCACGTTCATCGTGCGCGTCGCGCCCATCTTGCGGGCCATCTCCAGCCGCTCGGGGGCCACGTCCGTGACGGTCACCTCCGTCGCGCCCTGGGCGAGGGCGACCTGCGCCGAGACGAGCCCGATGGGGCCGGCCCCGGTGACGAGCACGTGGTCCCCGGCCCGGACGCTCGCCTTGCGGCAGGCCCAGATGCCGACCGAGAGCGGCTCCATCAGCGCGCCCGCGTCGTCGGAGAGGTTGTCCGGCAGGGAGAAGGCGAAGTCCTCGTGAATCGCGACGTAGTTGGCGAACGCGCCGTCTATCGGCGGCGTGGCGAAGAAGCGGACGTTCGGGCAGAGGTTGTAGCGACCGGCCCGGCACTCCCGACAGGTTCCATCCGGGACGCCCGGCTCCAGGGTTACGCGGTCACCGACGGCGTGTTTCGTGGTCTCGTTGCCCAGCTCGACGACCGTGCCCATCGACTCGTGGCCCAGGATCATCGGTTCCTCCACGACGAAGGAGCCAATGCGGCCCTCCTCGTAGTAGTGGACGTCCGAGCCGCAGACTCCGACGGACCGGATCTCGACCAGAACCTCCCTCGGCCCGGGCTCCGGGACGGCCCGTTCTTCCACCCGCACGTCGCGGGTGCCGTACATGATCGCCGCCCTGTTATTCATGCAGTCTCCTTCTCGAGAACGAGCGTCATGCCGTCCGGTCTTCTAGCTTACTCCCCTGTAACGGCGCCGAGTGTCAGGCCCTTCACGAGGTAGCGGCGGACGGCGAGTCCGGTCCCGGTCATCTTCAAGAAGTCGCGCCTGGTCAGGCCGTGCCTCGAAGTCATCTCTACCCCTATCCCTGCGACGTAGCCCCTCGTACTTTCCCCAGTACGATGCTCCTTATTGGAGCGTTAAGCATTAATCTACGCGCGAGCGCAGGCTGTGTCAACGATGTCCCAACGAAGAGACGGAGTCGGTGCGCGGTTGTCGGCTACGTCCTTATCAGCCCTACGTCTCCATGATGCTCGGTCAAGCTGATCTTGGTGCCGAGTCTGGAAAACTCCAGCGTCCACGCAGGCGTTACACGTGTTGGAGCACCCTCAAGTCGAACTCGCTATTCGTTTGCCTGCAAGTGATGGATGGTCTGATGCAAGGTGCGGAGGGCAGGATAGACCTGCTGATAAACCTGGCTGAAGAGAGCCTCGTACAGTGCTACCTGATCTGCCACGGGATCTACGGCCGTCGTGGTGTGGTGCATCTCTTTCCGTGCCGACGGAATGTCTGCGTAGATTCCCGCCCCCACCCCGCCCAGGATGGCAGCCCCCAGGCTGGTGGCCTCTCCGGCGTCAAAGACCGTAACTGGTTGGCCGAGGACGGTGGCTTTGATGTTCATGAGCAGGCGGTTCTGGGTGACGCCACCGATGGCGTAAATACTCTTTGGCTCGACCACGTTCGAGTGGTCGAGGAGGGGTTCGAGCGAGGCGCGGGACTCGAACGCCAGTCCCTCCAACACCGCGCGGAAGAGTGTTCCGCGCTTGGTGTCGGTGCTAAGACCGACGAAGGCACCCCGGGATCTCGGATCGTCGTAGGGCGGGTTCGACAGTCGCAAGTGGGGAAGGAAAAGGACGCCCAGGCTCCCCGCCGGCACCTTTTCGGCCTCGGCGATCAGCGTCTCGTAACCGGACTCGCTACCGAGCGCGTCCCTGAACCACTCGATGCTGGCGCCAAAGGTGTACTGGCCGCCCAGCACGTAGTATCCGCCGGCGACGTGGGCCCCCTGGGTGTAGCCCTGGCGGCCCACTTCCGGATCTGTCAGCGGGCGCTCCAGCGGTAGGAAGAGCGCCTCGGTGGTGCCCAATGAGTCCAGCATCATCCCGGGTTCTATGACGCCGACGGCGAGCGCGCCACAGACGTGATCGTGCCCTCCGACCGCCACCCGGGTGCTCTTCGGGAGCCCGGTCTCCGCGGCCACCTCCGGCTTGACGGGGCCGAGGGGCGAACCGCTCGGGCGCAGGGGCGCGAAGAGGCCGGACGGCACGTCCACCTCCTGCAAGAGTTCGTCTGCCCAGCGCAACCGGGACAGGTCCAGGGCGAGGGTCCGGGAGGCCAGGGAATAGTCTGTCGCGCAGACGCCGGAGAGGCGGAACGCGATGTAATCCGCCACGTTCAACCAGGTGGAGGTACGGCTGAAGGCCTCTGGCTCGTTCTCCCTTAGCCAGAGCAGCTTGCACAGGCCGAAGATCGGTTGCAGTGACAGGCCGGTCAGGCCGAAGAGCCGATCTTTGCCGACCAAACGGTCCAGCCACTCGGCCTGGGGCTGCGTGCGATTGTCGAACCACGCTATGACGTCGTTGGTGGGCCGGCCGTGGGCATCGAGAGGCACGGCGGCTTCGGCGAAGCTGGCGATGGCGATGCTGGCGACGCGATTGGTGTCGTACAACTGCTGGGTGACTTTTCGTAGTGCCGTCACGAAAGAGCGCCACAGCTCCTCCGGGTCGTGGTACGCGCAGCCCGGCTTCGGATAATGGGTGGGTGTCGGGGTGCTGGCCCGGGCTACGATCCGGCCGTCGGGGCCGAAGGCCACGACTTTTATGTTGGTCGTCCCGATGTCTGCCCCGATGAGGAGCGGTTCAGTCGTCACCCTGTTGCCCTTTCGAGGAGCCCATGGTCGAGCCTGGAATAATGCACCAGCAAGGATACTAGCCGCCGGGCAATATCTGAGTTTCTACTTTCTCGGTGGCGAACTACCCGAGGGCTGCCGGGCAGGTGCTGATGTAGCGGAACGAAGGACCTAACCGTTCGGCAGAACCTGCGTCTTCAGGCCTTCGCCGCGGCGGACCATGTCGAGGGCCGCGGGGTATTCGTCGAGAAGCATCGTCTCGGTCAACAGGGCTTCGGCGTCGAAGGCGCCGGTGGAGATGAGGTCGACGGCGGGGGCGTAACTGTGGAGGATCGCCATGGAGCCGACCACGGTGATCTCGTCGTTGTAGATCCTGAACGGCGAGAGCGAGACGCGCGCCTCGGCGGGTGCGACGCCGAAGACGAGCAGCTTGCCGCCGCGCTTGACCATGTCGAAGGCGGTCTCGATGACCCGGGGCACACCGGTGGCGTCTATGACGCAGTCGTACCCGAGGTCCTCTTCTTCGCGTAGGCGTGTAACGTCCGTGGTCGTCGAGGTGGCGCCGAGGCGCTTCGCGCGGGCCAGGCGCTCCTCGCTCAGGTCGGCCACGGCCACCTTGGAGGCGTTCCCGCGCAGCGCGAGCTGCAGGAGCATCAGGCCCATCGTGCCGGCGCCCACGATCAGGAAGCTGTCGCCCATCCTGGGGGAGAGCACGTGCATCCCGTGCACGGCGCACGAGAGCGGCTCGATGAGCGCGGCCTGCCGGTAGGAGACGGTCTCGGGCACCGTGTACGCGTTGGCCGCCGGCACCGCGACGTACTCGGCGAAGCCGCCGGAGACCGTGTCCCCGATGGCGTCCCAGTTCTCGCAGAGGTTCCCCTTGCCCACGCGGCAGAACCGACAGTGCCCGCAATACAGCGAAGGGTCGACCGCGACGCGCGTCCCTTCCGAAAGTCCCGAGACGCCAGAACCCAGCGCGACGACCTCGCCGGCGAACTCGTGGCCGGGGACGATGGGGTAGGGTGTCGGCGGGAACTCGCCGTCGGCGATGTGCAGGTCCGTGCCGCAGATGCCGCAGGCCCCGACCTTGACCACGATCTCACCCCGCCCCGGCGTCGGGTCGTCTACGGTGCCAACCCGGATATCCCCGGGCTTCTCTATGATCGCCGCTTTTATGGTGACTTCCTCTCTACTTGACCGCGCCTGAGGTGAGGCCGCGGACGAGCTGCTTCTGGGTGAGCCAGCCGACGATCACGGGCACGATTATCGCCAGGGTCGTGAACGCCGAGAGCTGCGCCCAGAATTGCCCGCGCGCGGTCTGCTGCGCCGCGACCGCAACCGAGAGCGGCTGCCACTCGATGGCGGTGAAGGACACGCTGAACAGGAACTCGTTCCAGGCGAAGATCACGCACAGCATCGCGGTCGAGGCGATGCCGGCGCGGGTCAGCGGGATCACTATCTGCATCAGCATCTGCGAGAGGCTTACCCCGTCCACCTGGGCCGCCTCCAGGATGCCCCTCGGCAAATCCTTCATGAACTGGTACATCATCCACACTACGATGGGCGTGTTCATGCCGACGAAGACGATTATGAGAACCCAGACCGTGTCGAGCAACTGCAGGGACCTGAAGATGACGAACAGCGGCACGAGCACCGCGACCTGCGGCAGGGCCTTCGTGGTGATGAACCAGAACACGATGCTCTCGTTGCGTTCGTGCGCGTAGAAGCTGAGGGCGAAAGCCGCCGGGACGCCGAGGAGCAGGCAGATGGCCGTCGAGACGCCCACGATGATGATCGAGTTCAAGAACGGCCCCCAGAAGCTCTGCAACGCGGCTGCGTACTGCTCCAGGGTGGGGGTGAACAGGATCTTCGGCGGCAGCTCGTAGGCCGCGGCATCCGTTTTAAAGCTGGTGACTATCAGCCAGAAGATGGGGCCGAAGATGACGACGACCGCACCCCAGAGCACCGCGTTCTGAGCGTAGTGTCCCCACCGGACAGGTGACTTGTGCTTGGCCGATGCGCCGCTCACGTCAGGCCTCCTTCACGACGGCGTTCGCCGCCCTCATCAAGGTGGTCAGGATCACGAGGGTGATGACCAGGGTGGCTACCCCGATGGCCGACGCCGCCCCAACCTGAGTTCCGACCACAGCGGTATCGTAGGTCAGGTACTGCAGGTTCATGGAGCTCGTTCCGGGACCGCCCGCCGTACCAACGTAGATCTCACCGAAGGCCTGAAGGATAAAGATCGTCCCGAGCAAGATGACCATCCGATAGTACGGGAAAAGGTACGGCAGCTCGATGAACCGGAAGACCATGAACCTGCTGCAGCCGTCGAGCCTGGCCGCCTCCTTCTCTTCCTCCGGGATGGCCTGCAGCCCCGCCAGCAGCACGAGCATGAAGAGCGGCTCCCACTGCCAGGCGATCATGGTCGAGACCATGAAGAGCGCCTGGTTCGCCATCGGGTTGAAGCCCTCGATCCCGACCACGCCGGCCAGCCAGGTCAATACCCCGAAGTTCGGGCTGAACAGCTCGTTCTTCCAGATAAGGCCCGTAACGACCGGCATGACGAAGAAGGGCGTCACGAGCAGGGTCTGGACGAGCCCCTTGCCGAAGAAGTCCCGGTTCAGGAGCAGCGCAAGCGCCAGCCCGACCAGGCAGCAGATGACCAGCGAGATCGCAGTGATAGTCAGCGTCTGCAGCAGGATGGTCCCGAACTCCGCGGAGATGACCTCGACGGAGTAGTTGCCCACCCCGTTGAAGAGCCGCCCGAGGTCGGGGCGGGTCAGGTTCCAGGACTGGAAGCTCAGGTAGATCGTAAGCAAGAACGGTATCTGCGTGATGATGGCGACGACTATGAGCGTCGGATAGAGCAGCGTACGCCGTTGTCGCTTCGCCGAGGCCGGCTTCATGCCGCCCCGGCTCTTACCGCCCGCCGTACTGCCAGCAGCCACCTGAGATCACCACGCTTTCTGTGTCGGGGACGCGATCGGCCCGGTCCTCAGCTCTTGAGGTACTTGCCTTCCTTGGCGACCTTGAGCGCCTCGGCCTGGGCCCTCTCCTGAAACTCCTGGGTGCTGAGGTCCCCGGTGACCACGCTCGCGACCAGCCTGCCGACGGCGTCCCCGAGCTGCTGGAATTCCGGTATCGGGATGTACTGGATGCCGGTGTAGGGTACGGGGTCCCTGGTCGGCTCGGAGGGGTTGGCCGTCTCGATGGAGGTGAGCTCCACGTCGGTCCAGGGGTTCTTGCCGTAGGGCGTGTCTTCATAGGTGGACACGCGTGTACCCGGTGGGACCCTGGCGTAGCCGAGCTTCTCGCCCACGAGCTTCAAGTATTCCTTGCTGGTGGACCACCGCAAGAACTCGAAGGCCGCCTCCTTGTTCTTGCTTGCGGTCTCTATCCCAAGCGACCACGCCCATAGCCAGTGGGACCCGTTCTCCGTCACGGCCGTCGGCGCGTAGGCAAAGCCCACCTTGTCCGAGACCTCCGAAACCTCCGGGTCGCTCACGAGACCGCCGGCGACGGTAGCGTCGCACCACATGGCCGCCTTGCCCGAAGAGAAGAGGGTGAGGCACTCGGGGAAGTTGTCCGAGGTGATGCCCGCCTGGGCGTAGTTGTTCGCCAGCATGACGTACTGCTCGATGGCGTCCCCGACCTCAGGAGAGTCGAGCTGCGGCTGCCAGTTCTCGTCGTACCACCGGCCGCCGTAGGTGTTCATCATGGTTACGAACGTCGCCATGTTCGCCCCCCAGCCGGGCAACCCGCGCATGGCGATACCGTTGATCCCGCCGTCCGGGTCGTGCAACTCCTTGGCGAAGCCTGTGACCTCTTCCCACGTCGGGCGCTCTGGCATCTGGATGCCGGCCTTCTCGAAGAGGTCCTTCCTGTAGAAGAGCGAGGAGCTCTCACCGTAGAAGGGCAGGGAGTAGAGTTGGTCCTGGTACGACAGCGCGGTCTTCCAGGTCGGGAGTACGTCGCCGAGGTCGTAAGCGTTGCGCTCTTTCTGGCCCAACTGCTCGAACATGGGGTCGAGCGGCTCCAGCCACTGGCTTTGCGCCCAGATCGGGGTCTCGTAGGCGCCGACCATCACGATGTCGAAGTTGCCGGCGTTTAGCGAGACGTCCTGGGTTACCTTCTGGCGCAGGTCGTTCTCCGGCAGGAACTGGAACCTGGCCGTGATGCCGGTCTTCTTCTTGAAGTCCTGTACCAGGCCCTCCATGTCTTCCATCTGGGGGTTGTTGACCGCCGCGATGGTGATCTCGCTCCCGGATACGTCCCCGCCACCGCACCCGGCCAGCCACGGAACCGCCACCGAACCCGCCGCCAACGCCCCACCCATCTTCAACACTTGTCCGCGGGAGTATTTCTTTCTTCCGCCCAGGCGCACGCCGGACGTCGCTCCGAAATCATTGCCCATTCGATTCCTCCTTTTCCAACCCGCAGTCTAGACC
>JACDFX010000371.1 GCA_013815575.1 Rubrobacter sp. | reverse complement strand
GTGCAGACCATCGTGGACACCACGGAACGCAAGCGCTACGAAGAGGGCCTGGAGAGGGCGAGGATCGCCGCCGAGGAGGCGAGCCGGGCAAAGACAGACTTTCTGGCGAACATGTCGCACGAGATCCGCACCCCCATGAACGGCGTTATCGGAATGGCCGATCTCCTGATCGACACGGACCTTTCAACCGAGCAGCAGGAGTACGCGGAGATCGTGCGCCGCTCCGGGGAGAACCTCCTCACCATCATCAACGACATCCTGGACTTCTCGAAGGTAGAGGCGGGCCAGATGCGCGTCGAGACCATAGACTTCGACCTGCGACTGGCAGTGGAGGATACGGTCTCCCTCCTGGCCGAGCGCGCCCAGGACAAGGGCCTGGAGCTGGCGAACCTGATCGAGCCCGACCTCCCAACCGCCCTGCGGGGCGACCCCGGGCGTATCCGCCAGGTCCTCACCAACCTCATCGGCAACGCCATAAAGTTCACCGAGTGGGGCGAGGTGGTCCTCAGGGTAAGCCTCGCAGAGGACCTCCAGGAGACCGCCGTGGTCCGCTTCGAGGTAACGGACACGGGCATCGGCATGACGGAGGAGCAGCTCGGCCGCCTCTTCCAATCCTTCTCCCAGGCCGACACCTCAACCACCCGCCGCTACGGGGGGACGGGCCTGGGGCTCGCTATAAGCAAGCAATTGGTCGGGCTTATGGGCGGGGAGATCGGGGTCGAGAGCGAGCCCGGCGTGGGCTCGACTTTCTTTTTCACCCTCCCGCTTGTCAGGCAGGCGGTGCGGGGTGAGAGGCCGCTGCCAACGTCGGACCTGCGGGGTTTGAGGGTCCTGATCGTGGACGACAACGCCACCAACCGCCGCCGCCTGCACGACCAGCTCTCCTCCTGGGGGATGGAGAACGACGGGGCGGAGGACGGGCCGCGGGCCCTGGAGATGATGGGCGCGGCGGCCGGGGAGGGTCGGCCCTACGAGCTCGCCATCCTCGACATGCAGATGCCTGGCATGGACGGTATGCAACTCGCCAAAAGAACCAGGGCCGACCGGGCCACGGCGGGGACGCGCCTAATACTGCTGACCTCCATGGGCTACCGCGGAGAGGGCGACCAGGCCCGCCGCTCCGGCATAGACGCCTACCTCACCAAGCCCATCCGGCAGTCGGAGCTCCGCGACGTGATCTCGACGGTCATGGGCATGCCCGCGGAGCAGGAGGAGTTCCCGCTGATCACGCGCCACACCCTGCGCGAGCGCGGCCCCCGCTCCAGTCCCCGACTTCTTCTCGCCGAGGACAACCCCGTAAACCAGAAGGTGGCCGTCAGGATGCTCGAGCGGCTCGGTTACCGCGTGGACGTCGCCGAAGATGGCCGCGAGGCGCTAGAAGCGCTCCCGAAGGCCGACTACGCGGCCGTGCTGATGGACGTACAAATGCCCGATGTGGACGGCTACGAGGCCACCGCAGAGATCCGGCGCCGAGAGCGCGAGACCGCCGACGGCCGACGCACCCCCATCATCGCCATGACCGCAAACGCCATGCAGGGCGACCGCGAGAAGGCTATCGGGGCCGGCATGGACGACTACCTAGCCAAGCCCGTCAGGCAAGATAAGCTCGCCGAGGTCCTCTCGCGGTGGGTTCTGGAGGAACCCGGCAGGTCGGGGCGACGGCCCGAGCCCGAAAACGGTGCCGCCGCGGTCCCGGACACCCCGGAGCCGCCCCTCGACGAGGCCGTGCTGGCTGGCCTACGCGAACTGCAGGAAGAGGACGAGCCGGACATACTCGAAGAACTCGCCGGGATGTTCCTGGGCGACGCGCCCGGGCGGATCGAGGAGATCCGGGCCTCCCTCCAGAGGGGCGACGCGGGCGGCGTGGAACGGGCCGCCCACACCCTCAAGGGCGGGGCCGGAAACATGGGCGCCACGGGGATGAGCCGCCTCGCCGACAGGCTCCAGGACGCAGGACGCGGCGACGACCTGTCAGACGCGCCGCGACTGCTGCGGGAGCTGGAAGACGAGCTCGGGCGCGTCCGCCAGGCGCTCGAAGAGAAGACGGGGCGCCGGTGGGCTTGAACGTGCTCATCGCAGAGGACGACGCCGTCTCGCGCATGATCCTGCAGCGCGCGGTCCAGAAGCTCGGCCACGAGGTACTGGTGGCGGAGGACGGCGGTAAGGCGTGGAAACTTTACTGCGAGGCCTCGGACATAGACGTCATCATAAGCGACTGGATGATGCCGGAGGTGGACGGCCTAGAGCTGTGCCGCAAGGTCCGGGCCGAAGAGCGCGTCGACGGCCGCGGGTACACCTACTTTATCTTCCTCACCGCCCTCGGGGACAGGGAGCACCTGCTCCAGGGCCTCGCGGCCGGCGCAGACGACTACCTCTCCAAACCCCTGGACCGCGACGAGCTCGAGATGCGCCTGACATCGGCCTTGCGCGTCACGGAGCTCCACCGGCGCCTCGCCCTCCAGAACGAGGAACTGGAGAAGCTCAACCGGATGCTCTTCGAGCAGTCCCGCGAGGATCCGCTGACGACCTTAGGCAACAGGCTGCGCCTGCGGGAAGACCTCGAGGTTCTGCGGGGAAGGGCCAAGCGCTACAATCACAGCTACGCTGTGGTGCTCTGCGACGTAGACCATTTCAAGGCGTACAACGACCGCTACGGCCACCTCGCCGGTGACGACGCGCTCCAGCGGGTAGCCGAGACGATCTCGGCCTGCCTGCGCAGAGGAGATACCGCCTACCGCTACGGCGGGGAGGAGTTCCTGGTCGTGCTCCCCGAACAGGACGCACGGGCCGCCGCCGCGATCGCCGAACGCCTACGCCGCGCGGTGCAAGACCTCGAGATACCGCACGAAGCCAACGCCCCCCAGGACGTGGTGACCGTCAGCGCCGGGGTCGCCGCCCTCTCCACGACCGGAGACCCCGACGAACTGCTCAAGAGGGCGGACGCCGCCCTCTACGCCGCCAAAAAAGCCGGCCGAAACCGGGTCTCCGCTGACGGGAACGATTAGGGCGGTTTCGTAGGTTGGTGGCTTGACCCGTACCCGCCGTTCCATCGTCGGCAGACAACTCCTAGTCGTCTCCATCAGGCGCCTTCCTGCCCGGTCTTTACCTGTGGCCTAAAGCCTTATCGGTAGTTTGTTGTTAGCGGGCA
>JACDFX010000370.1 GCA_013815575.1 Rubrobacter sp. | reverse complement strand
CGGGCGTAGCGTACGCCACTGGGGGTGCTAGGCGCATCGCCCGAAAGGGCTAAGGAAGGCCCAACTTCTGAGGCCAAGGGCCAAGCTTCGCGGAAGGCTACTCGCCCGAACTTCCTAGAACCCCCTCAGCCCGAAGTTCCGACTATGGATATTCCACGAGGTTGGGTGAATAAGCCCCGCATGCGTTTGGCGGCGCGCTTGCGACCGCGATATGCAACAAAGATCACCCATTTGGGGGATGCATACCGACTTGCCGGGGGGCAAAGTTCCTCCGTCAGAAAGCCAGACGGGGCGATGAGCCAGACCGTGGCCGTTCACCGGAGGGAGACTTTTATGGAGAAGACGATCAGCGGGTCGGCGCTGGAAGTTCTAAAGGGCGGACTGAAGGGGGACGCTTACGCCCCGGGCGACGAGGGTTACGATGAGGCTTGCGCCGCCTGGAACCTCAACGCCCACCAGCATCCCGCACTCGTGGTCGTGGCCGAGGGCGCGGCGGACGTGCTTGCTGCGGTGCGCCTGGCGCGCGACGAAGGTCTTGGCATCGGGGTGATGGCAACAGGCCACGGCGTCGCCGCCCCCTGCGACGGGGGAGTCCTCATCAACACCTCGCGCATGAAGGGCGTACATGTGGACCCCGAGACGAGTGCCGCACGGGTCGAGGCCGGCGCAAAGTGGGCCGACCTCGTCCCGGAGGCCGCGGCGCATGGGCTGGCAGGCCTGCAGGGCTCGACCTCCCAGGTCGGAATAGTCGGCTACACCATGGGCGGGGGCTTCGGCTGGCTCGGGCGCAAGTACGGCTTCGCCGCCGACTCCGTCAAGGAGGCTGACGTGGTGACCGCCGAAGGCGAGCTCGTCAAGGCGAACGCCCACGAGAACGCCGACCTCTTCTGGGCTCTGAAGGGGGGCGGAGGAAACTTTGGCATCGTCACATCCCTGGAGTTCGCCCTCTACCCCATAACCCACGTCTACGGCGGGAACCTCTTCTACCCCGTCGAGAAGGCCGAGGAAGTCCTGGAGCTCTATAGCCGGTGGGCCCGGGACCTCCCGGACGAGGTGAGCTCTGCGGTGACTTTCCTCAACGTCCCGCCGATCCCGGATGTCCCGGAGCCGCTGCGCGGGAAGTCCGTCATCACGGTGAGGTCCTGTTACACGGGCGAGGACCTCGCGGAGAAGGGCGAGGAGATGCTCGGCCCATGGCGCGAGTTCGGCGAGCCTATCATGGACACCTTCGGGGTCATGCCGTACGAGGCTATGGACATGATCAGCATGGACCCGGTGGACCCGATAGGGGCCTACGGCCACTCCGAGATGCTGCTCGACCTTTCCCCGGAGACCCGCAAGACGCTCGTGGATCTGGCGGGCGCGGACTCCGATACGCCCCTGCTATTGCTGGAGATGCGACAGCTCGGCGGCGCCCTCTCGCGCCCGCCCGCGGACCTCAACCCCATGGGCCGCAGCGACGCCGCGTACATCATGAACGGGATCGGGGCCACCTTCACCCCGGAGATGGCCCAGGCGGTGCAGGCTTACCTCGCCTATGTCGCCGAGACCGCCAAGCCCCATGCGACCGGCGCGACCTACGTGAACTTCATGGACCTCGACGGCGCGAGCCCCGAGCGCGTGAAGGCCGCCTATTCCCCGGAGGACTGGAAGCGGCTGGTGGAACTCAAGGACCGCCGTGACCCGGACAACCTCTTCCGCTACAACCGCAACGTCCCGCCGTCCTCGGCTGAGGTCGCGAGTGGTACGCGATCTACAAGCCGTGCGACGTGACCCTGGGCGTGCAGTCAGCCCGATAAGGAGTACGAGAACCTTGCGGGCCCGAACTTCTTAGAACCCCCTACGCACGAAGTTCGCGGAACGCCCCCCTTCCACGCACTCCTCGGGTGAATACGCAAAGGAGAAGCGCCGTGAGCTGACCGGCGCGCCGTTGGCACCTCCGTCTAGGGGGCCGCCGAGGCCGAGGCAGAAGCGGCCGGCGAAGCGCTGGGCGAAGCGGACGGGCTACCCGTCGCGGGGGACGCGCGCTCCAAGGTCGTCCTGAGGTCGGTCCCTTCGGTGGTCGCCTCCGCGCCCGTGCGCTCGGTCCTCGCCGCGGGCTCTGACGGGCCCGTGGGCGCCGCCGTCCGGTCGTCCAGGGCCGCGGAGAGCAGGGTCGAGAGGACGACGGACGCGGCCATCGCTCCCACGAGTATGACGGGGGCCAGGGCGACCGTCAGGGGGAACAGCGCCCACGGGGAGTCGCCCGCCTGGGTACGGCCGAGGAAGAGGTAGGCGGCCAAGGCGCTCGCCGCCAGGCACGCCAAGAGCGCCCACCAGGGAAGGAAGTACACGCCCCCTCACCTTCCTCGCGGGCGCCGTCGGGTCGGGTCCCCGAAGGACCGCCAACCCGCGCACGGTGATCCCCTGACTAGTCCTCCTCCTGCGGGGCTCCCGATGACGGATCGCCTGCGGAAGGAGACGGCCCTTCGGGCAAGGCCGGGCCAGCGCCCCCTCCTCCTGCCCCTCGGGTTTGCCCCCCGGCCTGGTCCAAGACCTCCCGGAGGGTGTCCCGGACCTCCTCCAGGCTGCCCTTGAGCGCCTCGTCGACCGTGCCCCCCACGTCCAGGTCCCCCAGGACGTTCTCCAGCGCCCCCACCGCGTTGCCCAAGGTCCCCGTCAAAAGCTCGTCCAAAGCCCGGGTGAGGGCCTCGAGGATCTCCGGGTGCTCGGCCACGGTGTCCAGGGCGTGCACGAGGATGGCACGCACGTTGTCCAGGCGCACCTTCAGCAGCACCTTGGCCCTGACCCCCTCTATCTCCAGCTCGACGAGGTCGAGCCTGGCGTCCACGCCGATCTGCAGGTTCACCAGGCTCGCCAGCTCGGCGAGCACGGAGACGTGTGCCCTGAGGTTCCTTACCGTAAGGTGGATCTTGTCGACCTCGAGCTCGGAGACGTCGAGCAGCACGTCGACGTCCTGGCGGGCGGGCGCTTCTTCCGGAACGCCGTTGTTGGTCGGTGGTGGGTCCTCGGCCACGATGCGTGCCTCCTCGCTTTTCATGGGCCCCCGGGTACGGTATTTGTCCAGCAGGAGCATGATGCTCCCCTCGGCGCCCCCGTGCCAACTTCGGAGAACTCCCTCGGCCCGAAGTTCCGAGAACAGGTCTTCTAGGC
>JACDFX010000369.1 GCA_013815575.1 Rubrobacter sp. | reverse complement strand
CTACGACGACGTGCGCGTCGTCGTGCATCGCCAGTCCGTGGTCCACGGGGGCGTGATGTTCGTTGACGGCTCCGTGGTCCTGCACGCGGCCCTGCCGGACATGCGCCTCCCCATCTCCTACGGCGTCCTCTACCCCGAGAGGGTGGACGTTGGCGCCGCCCCCGTACCGTTCGACGCCGCCTCCTGGACCTTCGAGGAGCCACGCGACGACGTGTTCCGGTGCCTCCCGCTCGCCGTCGCAGCCGGCAAGGCCGGAGGGGCCTACCCGGTCGCGCTCAATGCGGCGAACGAGGTCGCCGTCGAGGCCTTCCTGGACGGCCGGGTACAATTCCTCTCGATAGCAGACACCATCGAGGAGGTCCTCGAAACCGTGCCGGACTTCGGCAAGATGCACAGCCTGGAAGTTATAACCGCCGTAGACGCCTGGGCCAGAGAAGAGGCCCGGTCGAAAACCACCAGAGGCGTGATCAGTTGACCTTCGCCCTCGGTATCTTCGGCCTGATCGTGCTGATCGTCATCCACGAGCTCGGCCACATGCTCACCGCCAAGGCCGTCGGCGTCCGCGTCCCGGAGTTTGGCGTTGGCTTCGGACCCGCCCTCTTCAAGAAGAAGTTCGGCAAGACCGTCTACTCTTTCCGTATAATACTCCTGGGTGGTTTCGCCAAGATGGCGGGGATGGGGGATGGGGAGGAGGGGCCGGACACGTACAACGCGAAGTCGCCGTGGAGGCGGGCGGCGATCATCTTCGCCGGGCCCCTGGCGAACATCCTGGCGGCCATCGTCATCTTCGCCGGCATCTACATGAGCGGGGTGCCGAAACCGACCACGGAGATCGCCGACGTCGTGCCCGATTCTCTTGCCTCCGAGGCCGGCATCCAGAAGGGTGACCGCATAGTCTCGGTGGACGGGGAGAAGTCGGGGAATTGGGAAGGGTTTGTCGGGGACATAGGCCAGAAGGAGCCCGGTGACCGCGTCGAGCTCGTCGTTAAGAGAGACGGGGATGAGCGGCGGGTCGCAGGCGATCTAATCGCCGATCCCGAGAATCCGGGTCGGGCGCTCGTTGGCGTTCAGCCTGTGGTCGTAGAGGACACCTACGGGCCCGTTGGGGCGCTCGGGCAGGCCGTTGGCCGTTGCGTGGAGATCACGACGACGTTGGGCGCTTTCGTCGGGGACCTGGTTACGGGGGAGCGGTCGTTCTTCGAGAACGTGAGCGGGCCGGTTGGGATCACATCGGTGGCGAGCACGTCGGTGGCGGAGGGCTTCTTCCTGCCGCTGCTCGCGATCATCAGCCTCAACCTGGCGCTCTTCAACCTCTTGCCGTTCTTGCCGCTGGACGGGGGGCACCTGTTCTTTATCGCGGCGGAGAAGCTGCTCGGCCGTCCCGTCAGCCCGGAGACGATGGGCAAGTTCGCGGCGGTTGGGGTCGCCCTGGTTCTGATGCTCTTCGTGTTCGCAACCTACGCTGACCTTAGTAAAATCATCACGGGACAGCCGTTTATCCCAGAATAGAATAAGGGCAATAACAAACTTGGGAGTGAGATGACTGAGGCAGCGGTACGCGAGCGTCCGGTGACTAGCAGGCAGATAAAGGTCGGGGACGTGCCGGTTGGGGGTGGCGCCCCGGTGGTCGTCCAGTCGATGACCAACACCATGACCTACGACGTCGAGGCGACGGTCCAGCAGGTCTACGACCTCAACGCCGCCGGCGCCGAGCTCGTGCGTGTCTCGGTGAACGGCTCCAAAGCCCTCAACGGGTTCCGGGAGGTCGTCTGGCGTTCTCCCGTGCCCCTGATTGCGGACATCCACTTCGACTACCGCATGGCGCTGGGCGCTGCAGACGCGGGTGCTGCCTGTGTACGCATCAACCCCGGCAACGTGGGCAACGACGACCGCTACCGCCAGGTCATCGAGAAGTGCCAGGAGACCGGCATCGCCATGCGCATTGGCGTGAACTCCGGTTCGGTCGAGAAGCAGTACTGGGACCTGCCCAAGCACGAGGCGCTAGTCGCGAGCGCGCTGCACAAGGTCGAGGTCGCCGAGGAGATGGACTTCTTCAACTTCAAAGTTTCCTTGAAAGCGAGTCACGTCCCCGAGATGGTCGAGGCGAACAGGCGGTTTCGCGAGCACTCCGACGCCCCGCTGCACCTCGGCGTCACCGAGGCCGGCACCAAGCTTACCGGCTCGATAAAAACCGCCGCGGCCCTCGGCCAGCTCCTGCCCTATGGGATCGGCGACACCATCCGCGTCTCGCTTGCCGAGGACCCGGTGGAGGAGATCCCGGTCGCGTACCAGATCCTCTCGTCTCTCGACCTCCGCCACCGCGGCCCGAACGTCATAGCCTGCCCGAGCTGCGCCCGCACTCTAGGCTTCGACGTCATCGGCATGGCCGCGCAGGTAGAAAATAGGCTCAAGCACTACGAGGACCACTTCACCGTCGCGGTCATGGGCTGCATCGTGAACGGCCCCGGCGAGGCCAGGGATGCCGACTACGGTGTCGCGGGTGGCAAGGATGACGGTGTGATCTTCTCCAAGGGTGAACCGCTACGCAAGGTTGGCCGCGACGAGATCTACGACGCCCTCTTCGAAGAGATAGCGAAGGACGGCCGGAAGTAAAGGTCCAGAGGTTCGCCGAGGAACCCTACGAATTGAGACTCTAAACGTCGCCTGTACGGACTTCCACGAAGTTCGCCCACAGGGGGTTCTAGAAAGTTCGCAACGCCCAAGTAACGCCCAAGCAACGGCAAAGATACGCGCTTTGGGGGATACGCCGGTGCCCCTATCTCCTGGACACTTAAGAGGCTATAGCAAGCAGGGGCGGGGGTCCGTACACCTTTTTTCCTCCGCCCCACCAGAGAGAAGGGACACAGGGATGCGAAGAACGGTGATATTGCTGGCGGTGATGGCGGCGACGCTGGTTTTGGCCAGCGGGGTGGCTTTGGCGGTCGCCATCTCGGGCGGTCCGGGTAACGACACCCTCAGGGGGACCAACGGCACCGACGCCTTGCAGGGCAACGGTGGCGACGACGACCTGCTGGGGCTCAAGGGCACCGACGCTTTGTCCGGCGGGGAGGGCAGGGACGCGGTGCTAGGCGGCAACGAGTTCGGCCCCCAGGCCGGTGACAGGGCCCTCTCCGGCGGTCCCGGGCGCGACTTCGTGG
>JACDFX010000044.1 GCA_013815575.1 Rubrobacter sp. | reverse complement strand
CGTTAGCCACGCGGCGCCCCGGCGCCGTGCGAGATCTCCCTTATGGAGTTCAGCGTGATCGTGCCGGGCGAGGCGCCGTTCTCGTCGCCGCCCTGGACTACCACGCCCCTGTCGGCCCCCGCGCCGATGATCTCCGAGAGGGCGTCCCTCAAGGTCCACTCCACCTGGATTCGGGGCAAGTCGTGGCCGTTGCCCGTTGGCGGCTCCAGCTTCACGTCGCCGACCCGCGTGAGCGAGAGGCGCTTGAGGACCCTGTCGCCCCCGACGAACGACTGCACGAACTCAGAGGCCGGGTTGACGAGCACGTTCTCGGGCGTGTCGTACTGGGCGAGGATGCCGCCCTCCTTGAGGATGGCGATCTTGTCGCCCATCTTTATCGCCTCGTCGATGTCGTGGGTGACGAAGACGATGGTCTTCTTGATGTCCTCCTGAATGTGCAGGAACTCGTTCTGGAGCCTGTCGCGGGTGATTGGGTCGACCGCCCCGAACGGCTCGTCCATGAGCATGATGGGCGGGTCCGCCGCCAGCGCCCGGGCCACCCCGATCCGCTGCTGCTGACCGCCCGATAGCTCGGCCGGATACCTGTCCCTGTACTGGTCCGGCGGGAGGCCCACGAGGTCCATCAACTCGTCCACGCGGCTTTTCGTCTGGCCCTTGTCCCAACCAAGCAGGTTCGGGACGGTGGCGATGTTGTCGGCGATGGAGCGGTGGGGGAAGAGCCCGATCTGCTGGATGGCGTACCCGATCTTGCGCCTGAGCTGCGTGCCGCTCATGCTCGTGTTCGGCTCGCCGTCTATGAGGATCCGGCCCTCGCTCGGCTCGATGAGCCGGTTGACCATCCTCATGCTCGTCGTCTTGCCGCAACCGCTCGGCCCGACCAGCACACAGATCTCGCCGTCCTTTACGTTGAACGAGAGTTCGTTCACTACCGGCCTGTCTGACCCGGCATAGGTCTTACTTACGCCCTCAAACTCGATCATCGCGCTCTCCTATATGTCCGTCCGTAGCATTGCCTCCTACGATCTACTCTGATTCTCGGTTCCATCAAAGCGCCTCCTATGGCGTTAGGGAATCGCGCTGCAAGTATACGGCATTCTTGTGTCACAAGTCCAAGCATTCGGTAAACATACTCTTTTCCCGGTATATAACGGTGGGGTGAGAGAGAGACCCCACAGGCCCACGATAGCCCTCGCCGGCGGCGGACACGCCAACCTGTTCTCCCTGCGCCGCACGGCGGAACTGACCCGCCGCGGCTTCGAGGTGGTACTCGTCGACCCGTCCGAACACCTCCACTACTCGGGCATGGCGACGGGCGTGCTCTCGGGCGCCCACGCCCCCCACGAGAACCGCATCGACATCCGCCGCCTGGTCGAACGGGGCGGCGGACGTTTCGTGAAGGGCCGCGTCGCGCAAGTCCTCCATCGGGACCGTACCCTCGTGCTGAAGGACGGTCGAACCGTACTTTACGACGCGGTCTCCTTCTGCCTGGGAAGTGAGGCCCGGGCCGGGGGTGACGCGGTCCCCGTAAAGCCGGTGGCGAACCTGGAAGACGTCAGGAACAGGCTTCTGGACCAGGGCTCCGGCTCCCTGCGCGTCCTCGTGGTCGGCGGCGGGGCCGCCGGGTGCGAGGTCGCCGCGAACGTGGCCCGCCTGAGGCGTGCTGCGGGCGGTAAAGGGGAGATAAGGCTCGTGGAGGCCCTCCCGAACCTGCTTCCCGCCTCGCCGAAGTCAGCCCGCCGGATCATGGCCCAACGCCTGCGGGCCTCCGGCGTGGGGGTGACGCTGGGCCAAAAAGCAACCCTGCAACCCGGGGCCGCCGTTCTGGAGGACGGGACGAGGATAGAGGCGGGCCTGATCCTGGCCGCCACGGGCGTCGCCCCGCCGGATGTATTCCTTCGCTCACACCTGACGACGGGCGACGACGGCGCCCTCTGGGTAAACCGCCACCTCCAGAGCCCGAACGACGAAAGGATCTTCGGCGGCGGCGATGCGGTCTCCTACCGCGGCTTCCGCCTGCCCCAGTTCGGCGTCTTCGCCGTCCGCCAGGGCCCCATCCTCTACCACAACCTCCAGGCCGCCTTGCGCGACGAGCCCCTGGCCCCCTACAAACCCCAGAGGCACTACCTCTACATCCTCGACCTCGGTGACGCTACCGGGCTCGCGATCTACGGCCCACTAACCCTGCGGGGCCGCTTTCCGCTGCGCCTCAAGCACCACATAGACAAGAGCTTCGTGAAGGAATTCAGCTAGCGGGTTGTGTCGAGGGCCGCGAAGCGCCGTGCTGGCTAGCTCTTCTTCCCTACTCCGAGGAGGAGATACAGAACGAGGTACAGCCCGACCGCGGTGAGGGCGACGGTAAAGAAGCTGTTCGGGTTCAGGTACTGCTGGATGGCGGGGACGGCGTTTATGAGGAGGGCGGCCGGCGATTCGAGGAGGGTGCCGAGGCTGTAGATGGCCTCCGTGACGGTGTTCGCGGCCCTCCCGACGTTCACGTAGACGAGGGCGACGTGGATGAGGATGAGCAGGATGACGAAACCAAGGATCGTGCGGATGAGCGACATCTATTAGCCTCCTCCCGCGGTCGCCGCTACGAGGCGGCCCGCTTGTAGCCTGACTTGTTCTCCCTGGTCGTTTTGTCGGACTCGTCCGGCGTCTGGCTGCGGGGTCCGCCCCGGTCGCGCTTGCCGGCGGTGTTCCGGGCTCCCCCGAAGAGGACGAAGACCGAACCCGCCACCAGAAAGCAGAGCGCCCCGATCATGACCGTGACACCGTCGCGCATCATCACGCCGGCCGCCCCCGCCGCCCCGGAGACCCAGCACAGGGCGAAGAGGACGCCGGTCTCGCGGTTCTTCCCGTCCAGGGCCATGTAGACGCCGAGGCCGACACCGGCCAGGCAGACGATCAGGAGCACGACACCGATGGCGATAAGGACAAAACTCACGGCCCAATACTACCGGACCACAAGATGTTTGGCACGACGGCTGCCTACCGCCCGGCCATGGCCCGGCGGTAGGCTTTCATGGCGGCCAGAGACTCCTCCCAGGGACGCCCCGGGCCCTCCAGGCGGTTGCCGTAGAGCGAGAGCTTGTGGACGAGCTCGTGCAGGGCGGACTCATCGTCGGAGATGCAGCCAGGCCGGTCCACGATGAGGACCTCCCAGTCCTCCTCTTCTTTTATGTTGTTGATGGCCTCTTTCAAAGCGGGCTTGTGGTAGAGGAGCGTGCCGGGGGCTTCGAGGTCCTCGTAGCGGGCCAGGATCTCATGACCGTTCTCGGCGGCGAACGCCTCGCAGGAGGCCGTCTGTTCCTCGCGAGAGGGCAGCTTTGCGCCAGGGTCTGTCCTTATGTAGAGGGCGGCTCGGGACACGGAAAACGGATGATAGCACGGCCTCCGTCTGGTATGATCCGGCCCTACGAAGAGGTGCGTCGGGACGTGGCGCAGTCTGGTAGCGCACTCGGCTGGGGGCCGAGTGGTCGCCGGTTCGAATCCGGCCGTCCCGACTCTTCGAAACCGCCTAGTGGAAAGGCCGCGAGAGTTTTGGATACTATCTACCTGCTGCTCGGCATAGTCGGGTTTATGGCCGTGATCGCGGCCTTCTTTTTCGGCGGCTTTTTGTTGCTTGACTTTATCTGGGCCCGCCGCGGGGGAGACGCCTAGCGCGGGGCCGCGGCCTCTCTACCTCTCTTACCCTTGATCCCTTCGCTCAAAGACCTGCGCCTCGTGGAACCGGGGTGCCTGATCCTGCACGAGGCCCATGACGAGGCCCGCCTCGCCCGCCTGAAGGGGCGTATCGAGGCCGAAGGCGAGCAACGCAACCCCGTGATGGCCTCACCCTACGAGGACCGCTTCCTGGTCCTAGACGGCGCCCACCGCGTCCGCGCCATGAACGAGCTGGGCGCCCGCTTCGTTCTCGTCCAGGTCGTCGAGCCCCCGGAGCGGGCCGAGGGATGGGGACACGTGGTCCAGGGCTTCGAGCCCTTGGGACCGGGCGGGACCAACGGGTTGCTCGTCTCGGAAGAACCGGGTGACGAGGTCGTCGCCGAGGTCGAGACGTCCGCGGGAGAGACCGCCTTCGTGCTTTCCAGGGAGCGCGGGCCGCTGGCCCGGTCCCGCGTCATGTGGGGTCTGCAGGCACTCTACCCGGACGGGGCGGCGGTGCGTCGCATAGAGCCCGACGGGGCCGTGCGCCTCACTGGTGGGGAGGCCCTGATCCGTTACGGCGCCTTCGCCCCCGAAGAGCTAGTCGAGATCGTCGCCTCGGGCGCCGTTCTCCCCGCCGGCGTGACCCGGTTTCGCGTGCGGGAACGCGTCCTCGGCGTGCGCTACCCGCTTGACAGGATGATGGGCGGCGAACCCCGCGCCCGTAACGTAGAGCTCAGGAGGTTCGTCGCCGGGCGCCTGGCCGAGAACCGCGTCCGCTACTACCGGGAGCCCGTCGTCCTCTTTGAGTAACATCCCGCCCGCTTGCGCCTTTGCTTGCAAGCGGTGGTATAAATCCCGGCCAGCGGGGAAAGGGGGCCGGACGATAATTCTATCCGGGTGCCGGCGCGGGCCCGTATTCGGGTGCGGCCATCGGCGTACGGAAGATAGACCGTTCGCCGGGGGCGTCGGCGGAGAGAAGGAGCGGGCGGATGAACGGGTCAGCGGCAAGGGGCGCGGCGGGCATCAGCCGCCGGAGGTTCTTGAAGATGGGCGGCGGGATCGCGGGGGCGGCGGCCCTCGGGGGTGTGCTCGCCGGCTGCGGCGGCGGGGAAGAGAGCTCCGGGGGGGCGGTCGAGATCACCCTCGGCTTCATACCAGATGAGGCGGGCGGGCTGCAGAAGATTCTCGACCGCTTCAACCGCGAGAACAGGGGCGAAGTGCAGGTCAAGTGGCGCCAGATGCCGGCCTCGAGCGCCGAGTTCTTCGAGCAGATGCAGGCCGAATTGCAGAGCGGCAAGTCAACGATGGACGTGATCGCGGGCGACGTCGTCTGGCCCGCCCAGTTTGCCGCCAACGAGTACATCCTCGACCTCTCGGACCGTTTTACGGCGAAGATGCAAAAGGACTACCTCGAAGGCCCCGTCCAGGCCGTGCAATACGAGGGCAAGACCTACGGCGTCCCGTGGTTCACGGACGCCGGGATGTTCTACTACCGCACGGACCTCCTGGAGAAGAGCGGCTTCTCCGAACCGCCGAAGACCTGGGAAGAGATGAAGAAGATGTCCGAGAAGGTCCGGGCGGAACAGGGGACGAAGTTCGGGTTCGTCTTCCAGGGCGCCCAGGACGAGGGGGGTGTGGTGGACGCCCTGGAACACATCTGGAACGCCGGGGGCGACGTTCTCGACGGCGACAAGGTCATCATAGACAGCCCGGAATCCGCCGAGGGCCTGAACCTCCGGCGGAGCCTGCTCACCGACGGCGTGGCGCCCGAGGCCTCGGGCGATTACACGACCCAGGAGTCGCAGGCGAGCTTCACGAACGGCGACGTCGTCTTTATGCGCAACTGGCCCTTCGTGTACGGGCTGCTCACGGACCCGGAGATCTCCAAGGTAAAGCCGGGGCAGGTGGATATCGGGGCGTTGCCGGTGGCGGGTGCCGGGGACACGAGCTTCAGCGGGCTCGGTGGCTGGAACTTTATGGTCAACGCAGGCGCGGAGGACAAGATAGAGGAAATCTGGGCCTTCATCGAGTTCATGTCAGCCCCGGAGCAGCAGCAGACCTTCGCCGTCGAGAGCGCCCGCCTGCCCACCCTGCGCGGCCTCTACGAGGACGACGAGGTGCTGAAAGAGCTGCCCGTCGCGAGGCTGGGCCGGGAGGCGCTGGAGAACACCCGGCTGCGCCCCCTATCTCCCGTCTACTCGGACATGTCGCTTGAGATGGCCGAGCAGTTCAACGCCGCTTTGAAGGGGGACGTCCCCGTGGACAGGGCCCTGGCGGACCTCCAGACGGGGCTGCAGGACATAGCGGACCAGGCTCCTTAGCCCTCAGCTTACAGCTTCTCTGTTCGAGGGGCCGGACGCGGCCCGCTGGCTTCAGCGTCGGCTGGCCGGTAGTCGTGGGGGCGTGCGTCCGAAAAACGGCGTCCCGCGTTTCAAAAGCGTAAAACCATGTGCTACGCTTCGAGGGTGGCAGAGAGCGGTGGTTCCGACCGGAAGGCGAGAAGTGTCGGCCCCCGGTTCGGCGTACTCGATTCCTGCCGCTTCCGTCTCGACGTTCTGCACATCACCGCGGAGGTAAAGCTTTGACGGCCACGGTCGTGCTCGGGTTGGCCTGGGGGGACGAGGGCAAGGGGAGGGTGTGCGACTCGCTCGCCTCCGACGCCCACTACGTCTCGCGCTACTCTGGCGGCAACAACGCGGGGCACACCGTCCGGGTCGGCGAGGAGGAGTTCAAGCTGCACCTGATCCCATCCGGGATCGTGCGAGAAGACGTGATTTGCACCATCGGCAATGGGGTCGTCGTCGACCCGGAGGTGCTCGTCGAGGAGGTCGAGTCGCTCGAGGCGCGCGGCATCAGCGTCCGCGACCGGCTCAAGATCGACGGCCGGGCCCACCTCATCATGCCCTACCACATCGCCCTCGACTCGCACCGCGAGATAGCGCTCGGCGACGCCCGCATCGGCACCACTAATAGAGGTATCGGCCCCGCCTACGAGGACAAGGTCGCCCGCTACGGCATCCGCGTCCAGGATATCTCGGATGAGGGCATCTTGAAGACGAAGCTAAAGGCCGCCCTGCGCGAGAAGAACAACATCTTCGAGAACGTCTACGGCGAGAAACCCTACGACGTCTCCGAGCTCGCCTCCTGGCTGCGTGGGTTCGAAGAATTTATCCGGCCGATGCTCGCCGACACGGGCACCATGTTGCGCGAGGGCCTCGAACGCCGCGAGAAGGTCCTGCTCGAAGGCGGCCAGGCGACCCTGCTGGATAATGACCACGGCACCTACCCGTTCGTGACGTCGTCCAACCCGACCGTTGGCGGGGCCGTTACGGGCTCCGGCATCCCGGCGCGGCACCTGGAGTACGTGGTCGGGGTAACGAAGGCTTACACGACGAGGGTCGGGGACGGGCCGATGCCAACGGAGCTCTTCGACGGGGTGGGGGAGACCATCCGGGAGGTCGGGCGCGAGTACGGGACGACGACGGGGCGGAGCCGGCGGGTCGGGTGGCTGGACCTTCCGGCCATCAAGTGGGCCGCCTCGCTCAACGGGATCACGCACTGCGCCCTCACGATGCTCGACGTGCTCTCCTCGGTCGAGGAGGTCAAGATCTGCACCGGCTACGAGGTGGACGGAAAACCCTTCGACGGCTACCCGATGCACCAGACCGACCTCCACCACGCCCGCCCCGTCTACCAGACGCTGCCGGGCTGGGGCGAGAACATCACGGGGTGCAGGATGCGGGTGGACCTTCCCGAGGCGGCGCGGGACTTCGTCGGGTTCGTGGAGGCCGAAGTGGGGGCTCCCCTGTGCATGATCAGCGTCGGCCCGGAGCGCGACCAGGCGATAGTAGAGAGGATCGGGACCTAGCGCCGTGCGGGTGATGGTCGTCGGAAGCGGGGGGCGGGAGCACGCCCTGGTGGAGGCCCTGGCCGCGAGCCCGCTCGCCCCCGAGATGTTCGCGGCCCCAGGCAATCCCGGCATATCCCGCATAGCGCAGGTGGCTGACATCCCCGTGGACGACCTCGTCGCCCTACGCGACTTCGCCAAAGAGAACGAGATAGACCTGACCGTCGTCGGGCCGGAATCGCCCCTGATCGGGGGCATCAGCGAGTGCTTCTGGGAGGAGGGCCTGAAAATCTTCGGCCCCTCCCGCGCCGCCGCCCGGATAGAGGGTTCCAAGGTCTTCGCCAAGGAGCTCATGCGACAGGCCGGCGTCCCCTCCGCGGACTTCGAGGCCTTCGACCGCGAGGCGGCGGCCCTAGCCTACCTCGCCACCCGCCGCGACTTTCCGGTCGTCGTGAAGGCCGACGGGGCGGCGGCCGGCAAGGGCGTCACCATGGCCCACAACCGCGAGGAGGCCGAGGAGGCCGTGAGGGCATCGTTCGCGGGCAAGTTCGGGTCCGCCGGGGAGCGGATCGTGATAGAGGAGTGCCTGGAAGGCCGCGAAGCCTCCATCTTCGTCGTCACGGACGGGCGGGAGATCCTGCCCTTCCTGCCGGCCCAGGACTACAAGCGGGCCTTTGATGAGGACGAGGGGCCGAACACCGGGGGGATGGGGGCCTACTCCCCGATCATGTGGATGGAGCCCGCCACCTACGCGGCCATCCTGGAAGACATCATCCGCCCGGTCATCCACCACCTGTCTCTTATAGGGGCGCCGTACACGGGGCTGCTCTACGCCGGCGTCATGGTTACCGAGACCGGGCCGAAGGCGCTCGAGTTCAACTGCCGCTTCGGAGACCCCGAGACCCAGGTGATACTTCCCCGCCTCGGCTCCGACCTGCTTGAGATCATGATCGCGGCCGGCCAGGAGGACCTGGCC
>JACDFX010000368.1 GCA_013815575.1 Rubrobacter sp. | reverse complement strand
GCCCTCACGGTCGCCACCAGCACCGCCGCGTCTGGCTTGAGGCCCGAGATGCGGCACTTGATGTTGAAGAACCGCTCCGCGCCCATGTCAGCCCCGAAGCCGGCTTCGGTGATGAGGAAGTCCCCGCCTCGGATGCCGATCAGGTCGGCGATCACCGAGGAGTTGCCGGTGGCGATGTTGCCGAAAGGTCCGGCGTGGACCAGGGCCGGCGTGTTCTCCAGGGTCTGCATCAGGTTCGGCTTGATGGCCTCCCGCAGGATCACCGTCATCGCCCCGGCGGCCCCGAGGTCCTCGGCCGTGATCGGCCCCCCGGCGGTGGTACTCCCGATCACGATCCTTCCCAACCGCTCGCGCAGGTCCCGAAGCGAGGTGGCGAGCGCGAGCACGGCCATGACCTCGGACGCCGCCGTGATGTCGAACCCCGTCTGGCGGGGCTCACCGTCCACCCGGGTGCCCAGGCCAGAGACGATGTTCCTGAGCACCCGGTCGTTCACGTCCAGGACCCGCCGCCAGGTGATGCTGTGCTGATCGATGCCCGAGGAACCGTTTCGCTGGTAGATGTAGTTGTCTATGATGGCCGAGAGGAGATTATGGGCGGCGGTCACCGCGTGCATGTCGCCTGTCAGGTGCAAGTTGAGCGTCTCCATCGGCACGACCTGGCTGTAGCCGCCCCCGGCGGCGCCGCCCTTGATCCCGAACGTCGGCCCCATCGAGGGCTGGCGTACCGCGACCGTCGCCTTCTTACCGATGTGGGAGAAGGCCTGCCCAAGCCCGACGGTGGTGGTCGTCTTGCCCTCGCCCAATGGTGTCGGCGTCACGGCCGAGACCACCACGTACTTGGCCGGTGGGCGGTCTTTAAGCTCCTCCATGGCTTCTAGCTTTACCTTTGCGACGGCGGCGCCATACGGTTCCAGGAGATGCGACCCGATGCCCATCCCGGCGGCGACTTCTCCCAGCGGCTTGAGCTTCGCCTTCCGGGCGATCTGAAGGTCCGAGGGGAATTTAGTGTGGAACGTCATACGTGTACTCCTTACGTTGTGGGGGCGGCGAAACCCTCGACCTCGATGCCGAACTCGTCGCCGGCGTCTATCAGGGCGTCGAAGAGGTACTGCCCCGAAGATCGCTCGCAGTGCAGCAGGTAAGACCGCTCCCCGTCGAGGTCGTCGCGCACGACATCGGTTACGAGCTTCGCGACCGAGCTGCGGAAGGCAGCACCGTCGGGCGTAACCTCCTCGGAGAAGTCGACGCCGCAGACCTTCGCCAGGAGATCTACCGTCTTCGCGCCGGTGATTCGCATCAGCGCCCGTCCGTGCGTGACCTCGAAGACGCTGGCCATTTCCTCGTTCGGCACCTCTTCCACACGCCCAGCGACCGCCGCGCTCGCTCCGGGTGGGCCGAGCAGCAGCCATTCACCGGGGCCGGAACCCACGACGAGCGTCCCGTGCTCGTCGCGGACGGCGCGTCCGAAGGGGACTCCTAGAGCGCGAGAGACCTCGCCGTCCGTGGACGCCAGCACGAGGACTTTCGCGAGCGGGGTGCAGTCCATGATCCGCGGATCGGCGTCTGTGCGGCGGGTGCTGATCTCCCATCCGTGCTCCACCTTCACAGGAGGGGCCGGTGAGATCGGGCTCCGGGCGACGGGCTCAGGCACGCTGGCGCCTCCCCTCTGGGTCGAAGTGGGCGTGGTGTTCCATGACGCGCGCCGGAATGCGTTTTCCGTCAGGCAGGTGCACCGTTACCGTCGTCCCCGGCTCGGCGAGGTGGGGGGCGACGAAGCCGAGGCAGATCGAGCGCCCGAGCGTGGGCGACATGCGGCTGGACGTGATCCTCCCCACGAGCTCGTTCTTGCCCTCCACGATCTGGCTCGCTTCTGGGGGGACCACCGAGCCGTCCTGCGGTTGCAGGCCGACGAGCCTGAAGTAGTCTTCGCGCTCGCTCTGCCACACCAGCTCGGGTTTGCCGGCGAAGTCCTCTTTGTCCAGCTTGACGGCCCAGTCGAGGCCCGCGCCGTAGGCCCCCGTGAGCCCGTCGGTGTCCTGGCCGACGATGAAGTGGCCTTTCTCCAGGCGCAGGATGCGCTGCGCCTCGACGCCGAAGGGTTTTACGCCGAGATCCGCGCCGCGGTCCATGAGCGCCTCCCACACGTGCAGTCCGTAGGCGGCTGGCACGTGGATCTCGTAGCTGAGCTCGCCGGTGAAGCCGATACGCCACATGAAACAGTCGTCCACGCCGGCGATGCGCCCGGTGCGGACCCGCATGTAAGGAAAGGCGTCAGGCGAGAGGTCCACACCCTCGGTCACGCGCAGGAGTAGCTCCCGGCACTTCGGTCCGGCGACGTTGATGCTCGCGTACGCAGTCGTCACCGGGGTAACGTGGACGCGCCACTCCGGGTGCGCGGTCTGCAGCCAGTTGTCGATCCACTCCCATACGGTGGCCGCGCCGGAGGAGGTCGTCGTCATCATGTAGCGGTCGGGGCCGAGACGGCCGGTAACGCCGTCGTCCATGACCACGCCGTCCTCGGCGCACATCACCCCGTAGCGGACCGCTCCGACGTCGAGACTGGACCACTTGTTCACGTACAAAAGCTCCAGAAGCTTCGGCACGTCCGGGCCGCGCAGGTCGAACTTGCCTAAAGGTGTCACGTCTATGAGGCTGACGTTCTCGCGGACGTTGCGGACCTCGGAGGCGGGATCACCGTAGTGGTCGGGCCGGATCCAGGCCCCCGCCACCAGCGGCTTCGCCCCGTGGGCCTCGTGCCAGGGCTGCATCGGCGAGTACCGCACCGGCTCGAAGATGCGTCCGGCCAGTGCTCCCAGGGTGATCGGGCTGTAGGGGGGACGCCACACGGTGGTCCCTGTCTCCGCGATGGTGCGGCCCGTCGCAGACGCCATGATCGCCACGGCGTTGACGGTCTCGAGCTTGCCCTGGGCGGGCCCCATGGTCACCGTCGTGTAACGCTTGACCAGCTCTATGGAGTCGTAGCCCTCCTTCTCGGCGGCGAGGAGGTCTTTTGACGTAACGTCCTCGGAGTAGTCCACGATGCCGGGGGTCCTGCCGTAGAATAGCGCCGGGTGATCGTGGACCGGCAGCTCAGAGATCTCCACCGGCGGCGACTCCGATTCCTCCTGCTCGTCCGTGCGCTGCGGGATGCCGGCGCGCAGCGCCCGCGCGGTCCGCGCG
>JACDFX010000043.1 GCA_013815575.1 Rubrobacter sp. | reverse complement strand
CGGCTCAAGGACTCTGTCGGGCGTTTGCCAGGAGGAGAGGATTGACGAACCGTACCCTGACACGCCGCGACTTTCTGAAGGTCGCGGGCGCCGGTGCTGCCGGGGCCGCCACGCTTGGGGCTGCCGGGTGCGGCGCCTTTACCAACACGCTCACGCAAGTGCCAGAAGAGTACCTTCCGAGTGGGGGATCCCGGATGAATGTAGTGCTTGTCTTGATCGACTCTTTGAGAAAGGATCACGTCGGCGCCTATGGCAGCCGCACGGTGAAGACGCCCAACCTCGATGAGATAGCGAAGAACAGCCTGCGCTTCACCCGGTCATACCCCGAGGCGATCCCCTCCATCCCGGCGCGGCGCGGCGTCCATACGGGCATCCGCACCTTCCCCTTCAGGGACTGGCAGAAGTGGTCCTCGGAAGATGTGGGTCTCTGGGGCTGGCAGCCGATCCCGAGGGACCAGACCACGCTCGCGGAGATACTCAGCGAGGAGGGCTTCTACAACCTCTTCGTGACGGACACCCTCCACCAGTTCAGGCCCTTCTACGACTTCCACCGCGGCTTCCACGCCTTCCACTTTATCCGCGGCCAGGAGAGGGACTTCTTCAGGCCGCAGACGCCGGGGTCGAAGAAGAAGATAGAGGGGGCCCTCATCGGCGGGCCCAACGCCTCGCACGCCGAGGAGATCATGCTCCAGTACTACGCGAACACCCTTGGCCGCGAGAAGGAAGAGGACTGGTTCGCCCCGCAGGTCTTCCTGAAGGGGATGGAGTTTATGGAGGCGGCGAAGGGGTCCCAGCCGTTCTTCCTGACGGTGGACGTCTACGACCCGCACGAGCCCTGGGACCCGCCGGAGAAGTACACGAACATGTACTCGGACGGCTACGGCGGCCCCGAGCCCGTGACCTCCAGCAGCGGCCGCTCGGACTGGATGACGGAGGCGCAGCTGGAGAGGATGCGCGCCCTCTACTCCGGCGAGGTCACCATGATGGACAACTGGCTCGGGAAGTTCATGGACAAGGCGGCGGACCTCGGTTTGATGGAGAACACGATGTTCGTCTTTCTCTCCGATCACGGCCACGCCTTCGGGGAGCACGGCTACGCGGGCAAGGTGGTCTCCGCCCTCTACCCGGAGCTCACGGACACCGTCTTCATGATCAAGCATCCCGGGGGCAAGGGCGCTGGGGAGACGAGCGACTTTTTCGTCTCCACCCACGACGTCACCCCGACCATACTCGGCGCCCTCGGGATCGAGCCCCCCGCCCCGCTCGAAGGGCAAGACCTGACCCCGCTCCTGGACGGCGGCGAGACCGAAGGGGCCCGCCCGTACTTCACGGCCGGGTACCACGACCACGTCTGGGCCCGCGACGACCGCTACGCGATGTTCGCCCGCTACGACGGCGCCGAAGCGAAGCTCTTCGACCTCGACGATGACCCGAAGATGAATAAAGACGTCGCCTCCGCGAACCCCGGCGTGGCGAAGAAGATGTTCACGGACTACGTCGTGAAGGACGCGGGCGGCCCGCTGCCCAGCTACTAGGATGAAGGCCTTGCGCCGGTTGTTCGGGTTCCTCGTCAGGTGGGCCGGGCTCCTGGTCGTCCCCGGCGGCGTGCTGTGGGCTCTCTCTCCCATAGGTGCCACCATCTCAGAGACCGCCTTCGGCACGCCCAACGTTTTCTGGAAGCTCTTCCCGGCGGCGCCGCTGCTGCTCCTGGCCGGGCTGGTGGGGTTGCAGCTCCGGCAGTGGGGCCGCTCGGGTCTTCTTCAGAAGGTAGGCTTTGCCCTGGCCCTTCTCGGGCTCGTCCTCGTCGTTGCCGGAGACGCGGGGCTGTACTGGCTCGGCCTGGACGACGTCTACATCATGACGGCCCCCGCCTACCGCGCGTTTCGTTTCGGCCTGCTCCTCCTCGGCGTCGGCTCGATCCTCTTCGGCCTCGCCGCCCCGCGAGACGGGGCGCTGCCCACCTGGGGCCTCCTGCCCTTCGTGATCGGTTCCCTCTGCGGCCTGGTCGCTTTCGCCGTGGACCTGGGAGCGTTCGGAACGGTGCTCTGGATGCTTTTCGGTCTGGGATGGGCGTGGCTGGGCCTCTCCCTGGCGGTTAACGGGTTCCTCTCCTTCTGGCGCGTGGGCCGTACCGCGCGCGGTGGGACTGTCACGGAGGGGTGAGGCGGTTCCGGGGCGGGCCCGCCTGTACTTCACGGCCGCATCTCGCGCGGGCATGGCCGATCTAGGAGGATGGTGTTAGGAAAGGCCAAGCTCGCGCAACGCGTAGCGCAACGCGCGCGCTCCCCGGAGGCTCTTGTCGTGCTGGTGGGCGTAGTATCCGTGCTCGCGCTCTGGCCCTTGCGAGATCTCCTCTCGGCGCTTCCCGGCTTGCTCTACGCGGCCACCCTCGTCCTGTTCCTGACGCCCGGGTTCCTGATCACGCGCTGGTTCCTGGGGGAACGGTTCCGCGGCGTTGCCGCGTTGCCTGTCGCGTTCGTGTTGAGCGCGGGCCTCTTCGGGATGCTGGGCGTACCGATGCTCGTGACGCACCGCAGCCTTGACCTCTACCTTCTGATCTCCGGCGCCGTTGTGGCCGCGTCCTTGCTAGCCGCCGCCGTCGTCGCGCTCACCAGGGGCCAGCCCACCGGGGGCCAGCCCACCGGGGGAGCGCCGGGCATGGAGGAGCGGGCCCACCGCTGGCTCTGGCTGCCCTTTTTGGTGTCGGGGGCGGTCCTGGCGTACGCGTCCCGGATGCGGGTGCCGCACCCGTACAATGATTTGTGGGTCTACCTGGCATACGTCAGGGAGTTCTTGAATACGGAGTCGCTCGCCCGCTTCGAGCCATACTTCGGCAACGAGACGGGGGCCTCGCGCGTCAGGATCAACGGCTGGCTCCTGGAGCAGGCCGCCTTTTCGAGGGCCTCCGGCATCGATCCCGTGGACCTGGTCCTGCGCTACCTTAACCCCACGGTCGTAGTTTTTGCCCTGCTCTCCGCCTACGCCCTGATGCGCCTCCTGCTCAAGAACGAGGCAGCCGCCCTTCTGGCGGGCACCGTGTACGCGCTCTTCTTTCTCCTCTACCTCGGTCCCAACATCTTCACTTTCGGCGGGGAGTTCATCACGCGGGCGGTGGAGGACAAGTTCGCGGCGCGGTTCCTCTTTCTGCCCGTCTCCCTCTGCCTGGCGGCGGCGTTTCTGGAGGGCCGGAGGCTGCGCTACCTGCTCTTCTTCGGTTTCGTGTGCTGGTCCGTGGTGGCCGTGCATCCCGTCGGTTTGCCCATGATCGGCCTCTCGGTGACGGGCTTCGGCCTCGTCCACCTGGCGGTCAACTGGCGGGACCCGGCAGTCTGGAGAACGGTGGTCGCGCTCGGGGCCACGCTTCTTAGCATCCTCGTGTTGCCGCTCCTGTTCGTCGTGACGACCGGGGAGCCCCTCTCGACGGTGCTCAAGGGCGCGGACATAAACGCCCACGACCCCGAGGTGCTCGCCAACGCGGTCTTCGTCAGGCCGGGGTGGAGGCGCATCCTCGTGCTCGGCGGCGGGTACTACATCATGCATCCAGCCCTCCTCCTGAACCCCGTCGTGGCGCTCGCCTACCTCGCCGGGATGCCTTTTCTTTTCCTGCGGGTGAGGAGTAGCCTCGCCGCGCGGTTGCTCCTCGGGATGCTGTTGCTCGTTACGGTCGTCTGCTTCTTCCCGCCGCTCACGACCTTCGTGGGGGACAACGTGGTCCTGCCGGGCCAGATCTGGCGCCTGGCCTGGCCCATTCCCCTCGCGGCCGTGCTGACGGTCGGGTGGATGGCGTGGGAGGGCACGCTCTACGCGGGAAAGCTACTCGTGGAGCGGGGCGTGCGGCCCGGTCTCGCGCCGTTCTTGCCCCTCGCGCTCGTCTGCGCGCTGGCGGTCGCGGTCGCGCCGGTGGCCGGTATCGCCATGAACAAGGTGCTCGCGACGCGGTCGGTCCCGCAGGCCGTCACCTATCCCCTCGACCCCACGTTTCGCTGGATGCGGGACAACATAAAGGAGCCCGCCGTGGTGCTAGCGCCGGACCTTGAGAACACCATCATTCCGGCGTACTCGGCGGAGGCCAACGTGGCGAGCCTCAGGGGAAACCTGATCCTGGACATCCTCCCCGCATTGGAGGAGCGCGTGCCGGGTGAGATCGAACGCCCCAGCGGCGCCGTGGACGTGAACCGCTTTTTCTCCGGCCCGAGTATCCCCGAGGCCGCGAACATCCTGCGCCGCTACGAAGCGGACTACCTCCTGGTCCACGCGAACACCCCCATCGACGAACAACTCTTCGCTATCCCCGGCTTCACCCGACTGGACGTCCCCGGCGAGCGCTACGGGCTGTACAGGGTAGACCGCCGGGAACTGCCGGAGTAAGGTCTTAGGTGTCGGCTTGTATAGCAGCTTTGCGGCGTGTGGCTGAGGTGGGGTGTTCGTGATGATCGTCCGGGATTACAGGGGAAGCGACGCGGGGAGATCTGACTACCACGAGGCGCGCCCGGTGGCCTCTTGCAGGGCCCGCAGGGCCGCCGCGCGATCCATGCCGGTGCCTCCTATGAGATCGACCGCCGAGGAGTGGATCTGGTCGACGAGCGCGTTGACGCCCAGGTTCCTCGCCAGGTCCTCGTGCTCCTCGAGCAGCGTGCTGGCCATCCTCGCGGCCTCCAGGGCCAGCCGGCGCGTCTCTTCGGGGTCTCCGGAGGTCTGCAGGTAGTCGGCCAGGGCCTCCGTCGCCCGGGCCAGGCCTCGGATAGCCGCAGTCAGGAGGGGGTCGGGGGCGGGGCTTTCGGGTTGGACCACAGAGAGCGCGGCGCGGGCCAGCGCCCTCACGTCGCGCACCGTCAGGTCTATCTGGTCGGCCGCGGCGGCGTAGAGGTCCATGTGTCCGAGGCTCCTCCGCCGGGGCGGGGCGAGGCGGGCGGTCTCGCGTCCCGCGGCCACAGCCTCCTTCAGCCCGGCCACCCTAGCGTCGATCTCCCTGGCCTTCACGTACGCTTGCTGGGCGCGCCCGGCGTCGCCGCTCTCGAGGGCCGACGCCACCTCTTCGAGCACGGCGGCCGACTCCTCGAAGAGCGGGTACGCGGCGTTCTCGACGAGGCGCTCCGGGTCCACCGGGAGCAGCGCGTTTACAAGCAAGGCGGTGGCGCCGCCGATCAGCGCCTCTAGAAAGCGCTCGACCGGGAAGCCGACAGCCGAGGGCGTGAAGGTGAACATCATGATCATCGCCGAGATGGCGGCCTCCTTTACGCCGAGGTCTCCCCCGCCCAAGAACACGGCCACCGCCATCGCCAGGACCACGAAGACCCCGGCCTGCAACGCGCCGACGCCTACGACGGACAGGAGGAGGTCGGCCAGCACGACCCCGAAGGCCACCGCCAGGGTCAGCTCGACCGCCCGACGGGTGCGCTCGCCCACCGCGAGCCCGAGCGCGATGACCGCCGCTATCGGGGCGAACGTTGGGCGGTCTATCCCCAGAAGCAGGACGGCCAGGAACCACGCCACGCAGGCGGCCACCGCTGTCTGGAGGATCGGCAGCCATCCGCTCCTGAGGCGGAGGACGCCCGAGCGCAGGCGGTGGCGAACTACTCCAACCATGAGAACTACCCCCCGGCCGCCTCCGGGTCCTCCCTCTCGTCAAAGAGGCCGGAATTGCGGAGAACCACGGCCCTGTTCTCTTCTGCCGACACGATGGAGCCTCCACCTTTTTTACGCACGCAATGGAGGCATCATACTACCCGGACGAAGCTCGTTGACAATCTCCGAGATCACACCCCAACAGGCAGTACGGTGAGCGGGACGCGAACGCGCGACCGCTACCCCGGCTCCAGCCCGGAGGCCGCTCCGGTGACCCGGGCGCGAAACCTGGGCCCGCGCCGGTTTGTAAAATCTTCAGGCCGACAAAAACCTCCGCACTTCCGCGTTGAAGGTCTCGGCCCGCTCGACGTGGGGGAGCAGGGCGGCGTCCCTGAAGACGCGGGGTTCGGCCCGGGGGTTGTTCCTCGTGAAGTTGCTCTGGTCCGAGACGGGGACGGTTCGCGCCTCCCGGCCCCAGCAGACGAGGCTCTTGTGCGGGACCCTGGGCCAGAGGTCCGGGATGCCGAGGTTGAGCTTCCCGGCCACGAAGGCGGCCGGGAAGTGCTTCGCCCCTGGACCGTGCCCGGCCCGGTAGTAGTCCTCGACGACATCTTCCGTGACAAGCCGCGGGTCGTGGTAGGCCATCTTTTCCAGGTAGTAGCGAGTGCCGGCGCGCGAGACGAGGGCGTGGTAGAGGCTCTCGCCGAGGATCGGGGTCCGGAAGAGGCCGAGGATGGCGTCTCCGAGGAGGCCGGAGGGACGGTCCAGGGTACCGTAGCCGGTCGGGCAGACGAGGACGAGCTTCTTGAAGAGCTTCGGGCTGCGCACGGCGGCGGGCACGACGAGGGCCGCGGAGAGCGAGCTCGCGACGAGGTGGGCACCGGCCCCGATCTCCTCCCGCACGAAGGCCTCGATCTGCGAGGCCACGTCTTCTGGCCCGTACCGCCGCCGAGGCTTCTGGGAGAACCCGCACCCCAGTAGATCCAGCGCGTACACCCGAAAGCTCCCGGATAGCTCCTCGAAGTTTGCGCGGAACTCCAGCGAGGACGCCCCGGCGTAGACGCCGTGGACGAGCAGCAACGGCTCGCCCTCCCCGGCGACGGAGTACGCGAGCGTCTGGCCCCTCCACCGGAAGCGACGCGCCTCCCCACCCAGCCTCGCCGGGGGGGAGGCCCCCTCCAACCTCCTGTTGAGGACCCAGAGCCCGCCCGCCGCACCAGCCGCCACGACCACCTTCAGCCTGACCATAAACCTCCCCACTTCCGAAACTTCCGGCGGGTCGGATCGTACCCGATCCTCACGGACCACGAATAACCCCTTGACAGATCAGATCCCCCGCATACCATTAAGGCAGTTAAATAAGTTACTTAACAAAGCTGAAACAGACTGGAAGCGTATGGACCGGGAGAAGTTGGTAGACGAGATCGTATTGTTGTTGCCGGTGTTGGGGCGTGAGTTGGGTCGTCCGGTGCCGCTTGAGATGGAGGCGTCCCTGAAGGCCGGGGCCCCCGAGCACGCCTTTCCGTCCGACGCGCACGTCTCGCCGGGCCACATACAGGTGCTGATAGCGCTCGCGAAGGGGCCGTGTTCAGTAGGCCATATTGCCCACACTCTAGGGGTATCGCGGCCGGCGGCGACGCAGCTTGTGGACAGGCTATCGGAGCACGGCATGATCGAACGCCGCCAAGACCCGGAGGACGGGAGGGTGGTGCTGGTTGACTACGTGCCGGGGATGCACGAGGTGGCGCGCAGGATCATGAGCGTGCGGCGCACCCAGCTAAACGCAGCCCTCGACACGTTGACCGACGAAGAGGCGGTTGCCTTCTACAAGGGGCTCAAGGAGATCACGGCGGCGCTCGGCCGGGTGCCGGGGGAGGTCAACTAGTGCAGGCGATAGTTCGCTGGTGCCTGAAGAACAAGTCCGTCGTCTTCCTGGCGGCCGTGATCCTCATAGCGGCCGGCTCCTACGCGACGACGCGGCTCAACCAGGAGCTGCTTCCCGACATCGAGTTCCCGCTCATCACCGTCTCGACGCCGGTGGCCGGCGCCGGGCCGGACCTCGTGGACGAGCAGGTAACGCAGCCGCTTCAGGGGGCCGTCGAGGGCATAGAGGGCATAGAGAGCGTCCAGGCGACGAGCTCACCCGGCTTCTCCGTGCTCATCGTAGAGTTCGGGCTCGACGTGGACACCGAGCAGGCGGAGGATGAGATCAACGACGCCATAAACGGCGTCTCCCTGCCCGAACAGGCCGCTGCCCCGGAGGTGGCCCGCCAGTCCGCCTCGCAGTTCCCCATCCTCAACGTCTCCCTGTCGGCCAAGGACGGGGACCTCGCCCGCGTCACCGAGTACGCCGAAGACGAGGCCATACCGCTTATCGAGGACGTCGAGGGCGTGGCCAGCGCTGACCTCGTCGGGGGCTCGGAACGCAGAATCGAGGTAGACCTCAAGCCAGCCGAGCTCGAGGAACGCGGGATACCGGCCGAGGCGATAATAGGCGCCATCTCAGGCTCCAACGTGAACGCTCCCGTAGGCGACGTGAGCGTGAACGGCCTCGCCACCCCAGTCCGCACCACGAGTGAGTTGACCACGGTCGAGGGCCTCCGCGACCTCCCCGTCGGGGCCGCGGGAGCCCCGACCGGAGCCCCGACGGGTGCGCCTACCGGAGCTCCTCCAGGAGCGTCGGCTCCGCCGTCGGCCGCATCGGCACCGGCCGCGTCGGCGCCGGCGAGCGCGGCTCCTACGGCGGCAGAGGCGCCGGAGCCGGTCTTGCTCTCTGACGTGGCTGAGGTCGGGGAGGCGAGTTCGGACATCTCGGGCGTCTCCCGGACCAACGGCGAGCCCAGCCTCGGGCTAAACGTCGTCAAGGAGCCGGAGGCTAACACCGTTGAGGTGGCGGAGGGCGTTACGACGGCGCTG
>JACDFX010000367.1 GCA_013815575.1 Rubrobacter sp. | reverse complement strand
GTCGGAGAGGGCGGCCACGTCTGAGCCTGAGCCGTCGCCTTCGGGGAGGACGAGGCTCGTGCGGCCGTCCACGGCCTCGCTTACGAGGTCGCCTTCGAGCACGGAGATGCCGGCCAGGTCCCCCGGTGTGCCGTCGTTCGGGCCGATCACGAAGTAGCCGCCGTTTATGGCCGCAAGCGCGCCCGTGCGCGCCGAGATGCCCGTCAAGAGTTCCCGCTCCGGCACGATCTCCGTCGCCAGCTCCGGCGCCAGCGTGCCGCTGTAGCGGTCGGGGTCGACCTTCAGGACGTTGACGACCCACGGTCCCGTCGTCTTCCCCCCGTCCTCGCCCGTATAGACGGTGCGCGTGCCGGCGTAGCCGTCGGCCGTGAGCTCGGCCCTTAGGGCGTCGGCCTCCGCCTGGGAGGCGAACTTGCCGACACGGACCAGGTAGCCTGAGGGGCCGTCCGCCGGGTCGTCGGGGGCCCGGTCTGAGACCTTCTCGACGCGGGGTTTGTAGCCGTCCGCCCGGAGCCGGGTGGAGATCTCCTCCGCCGCGGCGCGGTCCGCCCTGAATGCCACGTCCACGGTGTAGAAGTCCCTCTTGGACTCCTCGCCCCGGACGATGCGGGTGTAGGTGACGCCGGGTGTTACCCTCTCGGTCGTCCTGGTCTCCTTCAGGCCAGGGTTGCCGAGGGGCAGTTCGCCGCGGTAGGCGGTTTCGTTGGGGGCGGCGGTGAGGGCCGAGGTCAGGCCGAGGGTGCCCAGGATCAGGGCTAACAGGACGCAGAGCAGGCCTTTTTGGAGCTTCATCTTCGTTCCTTCCCGCGCTACGGCGCGACGTTCTCTTCTACTATCTCCGGCTCGAAGGAGAAGACCTCCTCGTCGCGCGGGTCAACCGTGGCACGGATCCAGTGGACGTCCGGGCTCCCGAAGGTCTCGACGCGGGTAAAGTTCAGCAGGCGCTTCTCAGAGATGACCGGCTTGTCTATCCGGAACGTGTGGCTGTCGCCGTGGACGAGGACCACGGGCTTGCCGAAGGCGATGGTCTCCTCCTCCAACGCCCTCTTGAAGTCCGAGAAGCCGGAGGGCTCGGCTGTATCCTCCTCGAAGGGGTTTGCCTGGATCACGAGCATGACGGCCGGGCTGTCGTTCTCCTCAGCCGCGTCGAAGGTCTCCGCGAGCCACTCCAGGTTGGCAGCGTTGCGCGCCTGGTATTCCTCCTCGTTGCCGATGACCGAGCCGTTCGAGAGGGTAGTCGGGCGGTTGTTGTTCGAGCCGACAGTGTGGAGGGTGGCGAAGGTGACGCCGCCCCGCTGCCAGCGGGCGTTCTCCGGGTAGTAGTCACTCTGGCGCTGGAGTGGGATCTCCTTGCGGCCAAGCGAGTCGTCGTTGGGGAAGAAGACGCCGCGCAGGTAGTCAAGCCGGTTGAGCGGGTCCGCCTCCTCGGGCGTTGGGTTCGGCGGGCGGTGGCAGTCCGTCCACTCGTTGTCGCCAGGCGTGTAGACCAGCGGGTTCTTCGAGGCCTCGAACCGGCGCAGCTCCCTCTGGTAGACGTCGTCCGTGCAGGCCGAGGAGCCGCTCTTGATGTCGCCGTCGTGGGCTATAAAGGCGAGCTTCTCTGAGTCCAACTCCCCGAAGAGCCTCGCCGTCTGTTCTTCCTGAACGGCGGTGTATGGGATGTCCCCGATCAGGGCGACGTCGAAGGGCCCGCCCTTCCCGGTCCCAGACGGTTTCGCGATGGCCGCGGCGGAGACGGTTGCGGTAAGCACGACCACCGCCAGGGCGAATAGCAGACGGCTCCGGTTCAAGGTGTCCCCCTCCTTCGTTGTGCAACCGGCGGGAACCCGCCAGTCTTACGTAAGTAACAAGTAACAACTATAAGGAAAGGCAAGCGGCAGCAGGTTAACGCCCGGAAAAGTCTCGGTTAAATATGTTTTGCCGCCGACGGCAAGAAAAAGGGCGCGCCACAGGGCGCGCCCGAAAAGCTGACTGCTGAAGCCTACCCCTGCTTCATGATCCTCGGGTCCGTGTTCGGGTCGGGGGCGGTGAAGGGCTGCGGGAGGCTCTCGATGTGGGCTTCGAGGGCGTCGAGGTCGCTGCCCAGGGTCTGGGGGTTCTGGCCCTCCTTGAAGACCGTGAACCCGTCGCCGCCGGTGGCGATAAAGCTGTTGGCCGCGACGGTGTAGGTGGCGTTCCGGTCTACCGGGGTGCCGTCAGGGAGGGTGACGCCCGTAACGCGCTGCCCGGCGGGGTTCGTCGAGTTGTAGGAGAACTCGAGGCCGCTCACCTGGAGGATTCGGGTCCTGCCGTCGGCGCCGAACTGCTGCTCGAGAGCGCGATAGACCTGCTCGCCCGTGAGCTTGCATCTTGACGACCTGGTTGTCGAAGGGCTGCACGCTGAAGAGCTCGCCGTAGGTAACCTCGCCGGCCGCGATGGGCGCCCGGATGCCGCCGGGGTTCATGAAGGCGAAGTCGGCGCCGGCAAATCGGCGCTGGCCGTCGGAGATCAAGTCACCCATCGCGCTCTCGCCGGAGGCGTTGGCGGTGGTCGAGATGTCCCCGGCCGCGGTGCCAACGACCCGGTTGGCGACGGGGGCTATGCGGTCCTTGTACTCCTTGACGAGCGCGGCGGTCCTCGCGTCGGGCCTGACGCCGTCCTGGAATGTGGTGACGACGCTGCCGGTCGAGCCGATGACGTCTTTGGTGCGACGGTCGACCTTCATGTTGACCGCGTCGAAGGCGGTGCCGGCCGAGAAGGCCTCGATGACGAGTTTGTCCTCGGCGCAGCCACCCGGCTCAGCGCTACGGGTCTCACCGGTCTGGTCGTCCACGCAGTCGTTTAGCTTCGAGTGCGAGTGGCCGGCGACGACTACGTCCACATCGTCGCTCATCTCGGCGGTCTCGGAGAGGACCTCGCCCGTCACCCTCTTGGCGTTGTTGTCGAAGAAGCCGCCGGAGTGGGCGAGCACCACGATGGTCTCGACCTTCCGCGCCTTGAGCTCGGCCACGTACTTGTCGACGCTATCGGAGATGTCGGTGATGCGGAAGGGGGCGATTGCGTCGGGGACAACGACGTTCGGCGTGTCCTCGGTCGTCACCCCGATAAAGCCGACGTCTATGCCGTCCTTCTTGACGACCTTGTACGGCGGCAAGACGTTCTCGCCGGAGTCCTTGTACTCGGTGTTGGCCGCGATGTAGGGGAAT
>JACDFX010000366.1 GCA_013815575.1 Rubrobacter sp. | reverse complement strand
GCGGTTGGCCGGGCGCGCGTTGATGCCGGGGTTCTTGAACGACCACAGCCACGCTTTTCAGCGCGGGTTGCGGGGGCACGTGGAGAAGATCGACCCTGGCCATCCCCACGACGACTTCTGGACGTGGCGGGAGGAGATGTACGCGCTGGCGGAGGAATTGGACCCGGCTTCGATGCGGGAGGTCGGTCGGCGGTGTTACGTGGAGATGCTCTCGGCGGGGTACACGGGCGTGACGGAGTTCCACTACGTCCATCACCGGACGGATGGTACCCCATACGAGGATTCCAACGCCCTGGCGAGGGCCCTGATCCTGGCCGCCGAAGACGCCGGTATCCGGTTGCTGTTGCTCCCGGTCGCCTACGCGCGCGGCGGCGTTCCCCGGTTTCGGGACGCGGACCTCGACGGTTTCCTGGCGCGGGTAAAGGATCTGCGAGGCTACGCATGTGATCGCCCGCTCGTGGAGATCGGGTTGGCGGCGCACAGCGTCCGGGCGGTGCCACGAAGTTGGTTGGAGGGTATAGGCGAATACGCCGGGGCCAACGGCCTTGCGCTCCACGTCCACGCGGACGAGCAGCCGGGCGAGATCGAGAGATGCGCGGAGGAGCACGGGATGAGGCCCGTCGAGCTTCTGGCGAAGGCGGGCTTTCTAGGCCCGCACACGACCGTCGTCCACGCGACTCACGCGGACGGGCGTGAGCTTGACCTCATCTCTGGGCACGGCTCCTCGGTCTGCGCGTGCCCGACGACGGAGGGCAACCTGGGAGACGGGTTCCTGCCCGCCGGGGGCATATTAAAGCGGGGCATCCCGCTCTCTATCGGGTCAGACTCGCACGTCAGGATCGACCCCTTCGAGGAGCTACGGGAGATAGAGACGAACGCCCGACGGCTCTGTGGACGCAGGAACGTGCTCGTTCCGCCGGGGGAGGCCTCGCCGGCGCCGTGGCTCCTGCGGGCCGGGTGGGGCCGCGACGCCATAGAGCCCGGCGCGCCGGCTGACCTCGTCGAGATCGACCTGACGCATCCGGCCGTGGCGGACGTGGGGCCCGAAGCGCTGCCATCCGCGCTCGTCTTCGGGGCGGGAAGCGCCGTCGTTGCGGGCGCGTGGGTAGCTGGACAGAGAGTGTTTCTCGGGGAGAACAATGGCTAGAGCGACGCTCTTTATCCACGACCTCGAATCGGCCGTGTCGCCGGGAGGACACGGTCCGCTTCGGGGGCGGGATCTGGCCGAGTTGCGGGTTCATTCTCCCGCCTCGGTGGCGATCTCCGGCGACCGCGTCCTCGCCGTCGGCCCGCCCGGGGAGGTGTTGCGGGAGCATCCGCCAGGCCCGGACTGCGTGACGCTGGACGGACGCGGCAAGGTCGCGTTGCCGGGGCTGGTGGACTGCCACGCGCACCCGGCCTTTCTTGGGGACCGGGCGGCTGAGTTCGAGTTGCGGTCGGGCGGGGAATCTTACGAGGAGATCCAGGCCTCCGGCGGCGGCATCCTCTCGACCGTTGACGCAACCCGGCGCGGCAGCGAAGAGGAACTGGCGTCCGCCGTCGGGCGACATCTGGGCTGGATGCTGGAGCACGGCACCCTCACAGCCGAGGCGAAATCCGGCTACGGCCTCGACAGGGAGACCGAGATGAAGAGCCTCCAGGCCATCGTGGGGGCCACGGAGAAGAGTCCGCTCGACATCTCCCCCACCTTCCTCGGTGCCCACACGGTAGGGCCGGAGTTCAATTCTGCGGCGGAGTACGTCGAGTTCGTCGTCCGGGAGGTACTCCCGGAAGCGGCCACCCTGGCCCGTCAGGCCGACGTGTTTCTGGAGCGGGGCTCGTTCGAGGTCCCGGAGGCGCGCCGTTACCTTCGGGCCTGCCGGGAGAGAGGCCTCGGGCTGCGGCTGCACGCCGACCAGTTCTCCGAACGCGGCGCCATCCCCCTGGCGATAGAGCTCGGCGCCCGGAGCGTGGACCACCTGGAGAACACCGGTGAAGAGGGCGTCCGCCTCCTCGCGGGGAGCAACGTCGCCGCGGTCCTCCTCCCGGCCTGCGGCCTCTTCCTCGACCTCCCCTTACCCCCGGCACGCCTCCTCGTCGACGGAGGCGCCATCGTCGCCCTCGCCACGGACTTCAACCCGGGAAGCTCCTTCACCGAGTCCCTCCCCCTCGCCATGAACCTCGCCTGCACCCGCCTCGGCCTCTCCCCCGCCGAAACCCTGAACGCCTGCACCGCCAACGCCGCGCACGTCCTCGACCTTCCGGACGTCGGGCGCCTCCAGCCAGGCTACCGGGCCGACGTCCTGCTTCTCGACGCCCCCGACTGGCGCCACCTCGCCTACCACCTCGGCGGAGACCGCTTCACGGCCATCATCAAGGGCGGGAAGTTGGTGTAGAGGCTTCCGGTATGGGGTTCGCGCCGTCGGATACCAGACGGAACCGAATGCTGATCCCGACGTCTGAAGCCCAGTGCCTGGAACCTCCTGCTAAACTAGTTTCATGCCGACGACCGTACGCATCAAGCCCGAGGTGATCACCGAGCGCCGCCTCAGGATCGAGATGTACGGCCTCGAAGACGAGGACATAGAGAACACGATCCGGATGAAGGGCTGGGCCTGGGTTCTGGCCCGCAAGAGCTGGGCCTACGCCGGCGAGCCGGACTTTATCTTCCGCCAGATCCGGGAAGTAGTTATCGCCCTGCCGGACATCACTTTTCAAGAGGATTCCATAGAGGAGTCAATCCGCACCGTCAAAGAGAAGGCCCGCTCCGACGAGGAGCGCGAAGAAGGCCGCGAGCTCCTGCGCCGGGCCTTCGAAAAGTCGGGCCAGCTAGATAAAGCCGAACGGTACCTCTAGAAACCGGCCCGCCCGGCGCGTATAAAGATCACGCCTTACCGGGGCCGTCCCGTTCGCCCACAGGCCTCCGCCAGTGCAGGACGCAGAGCGGCAGCAGGAGGGCGAGCGGCAACGTCACGCTGACAACGGTGGCTATCTCTATGAGGTCGCTCCAGCCGGCGAAGCGGTTGTTGACGAGGTTGCTGAACGGAGCCACCAGGCGCGAGGTGAAGGTCACAATAAGCGCCATTGGCAGGAAGATGCCGCGCGGCGTGAGCGCCAGGAGCGCCAGCGGCAGGGCGGCGTACCAGGGCCAGGTGCCGGCCGAGACGACCAGCAGGTAGACGAGCGAGATCGCCGCGCAAGCCCGCAAAAGG
>JACDFX010000365.1 GCA_013815575.1 Rubrobacter sp. | reverse complement strand
GTGTGTGGAGGCGGCGATGGAGGCCCGCACCGAACCGAAGCTGCGCGACGAAACGTCGTGAGGTCCCTTGCGTAGACGTGGGGACTCGAGAGAAAGAGAGGGCTATGGGCGCCACGGCCGCTAGAGGCTCGGACCTGGGACGCACCACCCACGTCGTGCCGGGCATGACCGAGGAGCAGGCGGCGAAGGCCCGCAGGCTCGACGCGCCCACCGTCGTCGCGGTGCTGCTCGTGATCCCGGCGCTCGTACTCCACTTCTCCGAGCCGCGTGGGGCGCTCGCGGTGGTGAGCACCGCGCTCAACTGGGCGATCTACGTCTGGTTCTTCTTCGAGTTCGTCTACATGCTCCGCATCGCCCCGAACAACTGGGAATTCCTGCGCCACAACAAGCTCGACCTCACGGTGCTGGTGCTGACCGTCCCGCTCCTGCCCGGTGTCCTGCAGGCCTTGTGGGTGCTCAGGCTCCTGAGGCTAATCGACATGATGCCGGCCGTTCTCGGGCGCTTCGTCAACATCACGCTTCTCCCCTACGCGGTCGTGCTGGCGTTTATAGCCGTCTTCGGCGGCGGGCTCGCCTTCGCCCGCCTGGAAGGCGTGAGCGTCTTCGACGGCGTGTACTGGGCCAACACCACCGTCAACACCGTCGGGTACGGGGACATATCCGCGCAGACGCCCGGGGGCAAGGTCCTCTCGATGGTGTTGCAGTGGACGGGGAACGTGATCCTGGCGATGCTCATAGGCGGTGTGGCCGCGTTCGCCCAACAGTTACTCCTCGGCGAGAACGTCGAGGAGATCGGCAAGGAAGTGGACGAGTTGGAGGAGGACGTGGAGGAGGTGGAGGAGGACGTGGAGAGCCTGCTCGAGAACGTGCGGGGGATGTCGGCGACGGACCGCGTCGTCCTGCAGGAGTTGGCTTACATAAGGGCGCGGCTCGATGAAGTACAACCAGGAGACCAACGGTCCTAGAAAGAGAGGCACCATGAACCGCCAGATCCCGACGGACATAGGCGACTATCCTTTTGACCTCATCGTGATCGGGGCCGGCATCAACGGCGCCGGCATCGCCCGCGACGCCGCCATGCGCGGCCTGAAAACGTTGCTTCTGGATAAGGGTGACATCTCCGACGGCACGACCCAGTGGTCGACCCGCCTCATCCACGGGGGCTTACGCTACCTGGAACACTACGAGGTTCACCTCGTTCGCGAGTCGCTCGCCGAGCGGGAGAAGCTCCTGCGCATAGCGCCGCACCTGGTCAAACCTCTGCGGTTCGTCGTCCCGATCTACGAGCGGAGCAAGCGCGGTCCCGGTTTGATCCGCCTCGGCATGATCGGCTACGACACCCTCTCATTCGACAAGTCCGTCCCGAACCACAAGATGCTCTCCCGGAACGAGGCCCTGGAGCGCTACCCCGGCCTGAACCCGGACGGCCTCCGGGGTGCCGCCACCTACTACGACGGGCAGGTCGAGTACGCCGAACGCGTTGCCGTCGAGAACGCCATGAGCTCCCACGAGCATGGTGCCACGGTCATAACCCACGCCGAAGTAAAACGCCTCCTCTTCGACGCCGGTGAAAACGGCGGCCTGCCGCGCGTGGCCGGCGTGGAGTTCGAGGACGTCCTCGGTGGCGGGACCTTCAAGGCTCTCGCACCCGTCACCGTCAACGTGGCGGGGCCGTGGATCGACCGGGTGCTCTCCGGTTCCGGCACCTTCGGGGTTGACCCCGAGGAGAGCAAGGAGGACGAGGAGAAGATGATCGGGGGCACCAAGGGCTCCCACCTCGTCGTGGACCCCTTCCCCGGCGCCCCCCAGGACGCCCTCTACGTCGAGGCCCGCCGGGACGGCCGGCCTTACTTTATCGTGCCGTGGAACGGCCGATACCTTATCGGCACCACGGACTTCCGCTACAAGGAGGACCTCGACTACGTCTCGGCCGACGACGAGGAGATGGACTACCTTATAGACGAGACCAACGCCGTCGTGCCCACGGCGAACCTGACCAGGAATGACGTGCTCTTCACCTACTCCGGTGTCAGGCCGCTCCCGTTCAAGCCGGAGGGCTCTGAAAGCTCGATCACCCGCAGCCACGTCGTCTACGACCACGCCGCCGGCCGCTCCGTCGCCGGAGGCAAGCTTACGGTCGCGGGGGCCGGCCCGAAGGCCGAGGGGTTGATCTCCATCGTCGGCGGCAAGCTCACGACCTACCGCAACCTCGCCCGCCAGACGGTGGACGTGGCCTACAAGAAACTCGGCCAGAGCGCCCCGCCCTGCACCACGGACAAGCTGCCGCTGCCGGGCGGGGCCGTGGCTGATTTCGACACCTTCTCCGCCGAGTTCAAGACGACGAGCGGGCTAACCGACGAGCTGTCGGAGAGGCTGCTCAGGCTCTACGGCGCCCGCGCCCCGGAGGTGCTCGAGGAGGCCGGCGACGACCCTTCCCTGCGCGTCTCGCTCTCCCCGGACCCGACCGTCGAAACCGGGCTTCTCGGGTGCGAGGTTCTCTATGCCTTCAGGCGGGAGTTGGCGGAGACCCTGGCCGACGTTCTACTCAGGCGCACGATGGTGGGCCTCGGTCCTCACGTGGCCCTCGACGTCGACGAGGCCGCCGCGAAGGTCGCAGTGGACCACCTCGGCTGGACCGAGGAGCGCGCCAGAGAGGAGGTCGAAAACTTCCGTCGTTACGTCGAGCGTTACCGGCCGAAAAGCTTCCGGCAGGGGGAACCCGCGGGGGTCTAACGTCTGTCTCCCCCTTCACGTTTATGCGAGGTAGGCCGGGGTAAGTTAAGAGAGTAGTAAAGAAGCGTCTCAACAGGAGGTCACCACCCGTGGATACCAATCGAGGAAGCCAGGGCATCCTCTCTGAGGAACTGGCCGAGAAGCGCGAAGCCATAGTCGAGCTCTTGAAGACCGCCTACTTCATGGAGCTTGAGACGGTGATGAACTACGTAACGAACTCCATCAACCCGGACGGCGTTCGGGCCCAGGAGGTCAAGGAGAACATCGAGGAGGACATCCAGGAAGAGCTGGCGCACGCCCAGCAGTTCGCGGTCCGGATCAAGGAGCTCTACGGTACGGTGCCGGGCTCGATGGACTTCAGGGCGGTTCAGGAGAAGTTGCAGCCGGCGGAGGACCATATAGACGTGGTCCACGTCATCAAGGGCGTCATAGACGCCGAGGACGGCGCCATAGAGCAC
>JACDFX010000364.1 GCA_013815575.1 Rubrobacter sp. | reverse complement strand
GCGGCCGGCCGGCCGGCGTTGCGTGGCCGTCAACTCCGGGTGTTACCTGCGACAGTTGCACCCGGTCCCGCCCCGCCTCAAGGGCCCGCCGGTCTTTGTGTCGCGGTTCGTGCTAACCCACGTGCGTGTCTACGCCAGGGACGACGCCCTGCGCGTGGAGTTGTGGGAACAGCCCAAGCCCGCGATCCAAAGTCTCGGCCGCATCGAGCGCCTGCTCTCCTACGGGCGCAGGCCGCCCCAGCCTCCGCCGGGCTCCGAACCCCGCGTGCGGGATGTGTCTACCCTGTAGGGGTCATCCCCCGAAACCACGGTCGTCCCGAAAATGCTAACCTCAGGGCGCGCCGCCGCGAGTTGCAGCGCCACTCGATGTTGTCCGAACAGACGTTGCTGATTGGTGACCCCCGTGGGGTCTATTACGCTGCGGCGGCGGCCAGATCCGCAAGCACTCCATCGATCACACCGGCGACCTTGCTCAGGTTCTCGTTCTGGTATTGCTCCATGACTGGTCCAAACTTGTCGTAGGAAACGTGAGCAACACCGCTTGCATCCTCGTACACGTAAATCTTGGTGGGGAGGTAGAGACCCACCTCGGGGCCACCGGCTTCGAGAAGCTTGCGCGCGGTGAGCGGGTTGCCCACAACGAACAGTTGCGCCTTCATCGGCACTGCGGCGAGGGTCAGAACCTTGCCCCAGTTGAGGAACGCAACCTCAATCAGGTTGCTTCGGCCGGCGAGCGACTCCATCTCCTCGGTGAACTCGTCGAAGGAATTACTCGACCCGAGCCTGTCCATCAGATGTTCGGTACTGGCCCTGCCCAATTCGGCTTGCAGATCCTTGATCACCTGCTCGAACGGCTTGCTCGACGGAACATCGACGTGGGCATTACTGAAACTCGTAGTGCTTGGCTCGTTGACCATAAGAACTTGGCTCCTGTCACTCGGGTGCAGATTGTATTCCCGCTTCATCCTCGCCAGGGACAATAGTAGCAGCACCCTCTCATGGACTACTACTGGCGAGTGTCTCGCTTACAACCCTCTCTTCCTCTTTTCCGGCAACTTTCCTACGGCCCTATAGTCCGGTGGAACAACATTTTCCGCTCGCGTAAAGGCTTCAGGCCCCCGAAGAGACGCTCCACCTGCTTTTCATTCAGGTGATTGTCGAGGGGATAATGCTCGACGAATAGTCTTCGTCGTCCTGACGAACCTCGCCGCCGCCGGCCCCTTCGTCGCCTTCCCGACAGTCGCCACCGTCTTCAGGTTGCGTCTCATCGCCCTCCGGCTCGACCTCCGCGTTCCGGGCCCGCGCACGAAGGACGGAGGTCCATCTTCACCGGACAAAGGGGGCTAGAACCCGGTAGTGCTCCACGAGCTCGTCGAAGACCATCCGGTTGAGCCCGGACGGCGATGGAACGACCACGTCCACTACGCCCACCACGGCGGGCTCGGTCTGCACGTCCCACCCGACCTTCGACGTCCGCCGGAACCACTTGTAGACCCCGATGCCCGTGTAGGCTACGGCTTGCGGCTTCAGACGTTCCAGCGTCGCCCGTAGCGCGTCCGAGCCGGCCAGGATCTCCTCCCGGGTCAGTTCGTCGGCCCTACGGGTGGGGCGCGGGCACAGGTTCGTGAAGCCGATGCCCTCCTCGAGCAAGGCCTCGTCTTCCTCTGGTTTGTAGAGCCGCTCCGTTATTCCCGCCGCGTGGAGGACGCGCCAGAAGCGGTTGCCCGGGTGGGCGTAGTGGTAGCCCGTGGCCCCGGATCTGAGCGATGGGTTGTACCCGCAGAAGAGAAACTTCAGGTCCGGGCGGAGCAGGTCGATCGCCAAGGCGCCGGGCGGGGCCTACCCCTCCTCGCGGCGCCTGCGCCGACGGGAACGGCGTTCCTCGGCCTCGGAGACCCGCTCGCGGTCGATCTCCTGCGTACTGCCGTCCGTCTCCGCCGCTTCACCCTCGCTCCCGGATGTCGCGGTGGGCTCCTCCGTGGACGTTCTCTCCTCGCCGACCTGCAGCGTGCGGGTCTCGTTCTCCTCCACGGGCGTGCCCTCGGCCCGGACCTCTTCCTCGGGGACCGGGCCGCTGCTGCCCTCCGTAAAGGTGCGGCTGCGAGGTTCGACGGGGGTGGTCTCGCGCTCGGAGGCACCGGGGCGAAGTTCGCTGCGGGGCATCGTGCGCGTCTCGACGGCCGATCCGGAGCCCGTGCCGGTCCCCTTCTGGCCTCCGTTGCCGGCTCCCTGCCCGTCGTCCGGGAAGATGACGTCAGCTATCGTTACGTTCAACTCGGTGACGTTCAGGCCCGTGAAGTTGTGGATGCGTTCGGTGATCTTCTGCCGCACCTCGCCGACGGTGCCGAGGATGTTCTTGCCATATTCTATGCCCATCTTTACGTCTATGGCCGTCTCCACGGAGCCGACCTCCACGCTCACCCCGCGGGTCGAGCTCTCAGAACCCGTTATCCCTTGGAGCAGCCCACCCGCCGACCGGGAGGCGCCGCCGCCCATGTGGACGCCATCCACCTCCCCGGCCGCCAGGCCCACGATCTTGGAGACGACCGTGTCCTTGATGGTGGTCACGCCACGGTCGCTCCGCAGCGGGCTCTCATTCTGCCTCTGTTCTGCCTCGGTCATCTCTGTTTCTCCTCCGTCGCCGACCTCATGAATATTCTAGATGTTTCCCCAAATGCTTCCCAGGCAACCATCCGGGGACCCCGACGCGATCCGCGATTGAAACGGTTTACCACGGTCCCTATACTTTCCGTGTCCGCGGTGCGGGCAAATCCTTAATCTTTTGGAAGAGATCGGAGTCGGCGCATGAGAGAGCGAGTGGTGCTGGCCGGGTTGTTGGCCGCGAGCCTGTTTTTGGCCGGCTGCGGCGGCGCGGAGAGTGGGGGATCTTCTTCGGGCGGCCAGGCCTCCTGTGACCTCGAAAACCGCCGCTCTTCGAGAAAGGGACGCTTACGGTGGCGACGGACAAGCCGGCCTACCCGCCGTGGTTCAAGGGCGACCCGGAGAACTACGGGGGCTACGAGGGCGAGGTCGCCAGCGAGGTGGCAAAGCGCATGGACCTTCCCATAAAGTGGGTGGTCGAACCGTTCAACAAGTCCTACGCGCCAGGCGCCAAGGACTACGACTTCGACATCAACCAGGTCACCATAACCCCCGAACGCAAGAGGGTCGTGGACTTCTCGGACGGCTAC
>JACDFX010000363.1 GCA_013815575.1 Rubrobacter sp. | reverse complement strand
CCGTTGACGGCGCTCAAGCTCTCTCTGCCGAGGTCTATCGATGTCACCTGTTCCGTGCGGGTGTCGATGCGGTAGAGACCACGGGTGGTCGGCTGGGCCGCGATGAGATAGCGCCCGTCCGGGCTCGCGGCGATGCCATCGAGGTTGTTCTTCCCACCCTCGTACTCTATGGGCGTACCCTCGAGATCCAGCCACGGCTCGATGTCCCCGACGCCATCCGGGGTCAGAGGCACCCTGAAGAGGGTAGGACGGAACGAGTCGGTGAAGTAGGCTGCATCCTGTGTCACTGTTACGTCGTTCATCAGGGTCTCGCCGTTCGGGGCCGTGTCGAGGGCTTTGATCAATGCGCCGGATCCCGTATCGTAGACGAAGGCTTGTCCGGTACCGCCACCAGCAACGAACAGCCGTCCCTGCTCATCCACTTTCATACCGTAGACGACGTTGCGCCCATCGGTACGGCCTTCGAGAAAAACCTCGGTCTCCTTTGGACCTTCTCCAACGTTGGAGCGGTAGATAGTGCCGCTCTCACTGCTGCCGACGAAAAAGTCTTCCGAGGCCGGATCATAGGCCACGCCCTCGGGGAACGCCCGCCCGCCCGGCAACTCGAACGTCCGGTTCGCCGACCCCCCGCCCGTGGCGGCCACTTCTGTCTGGGACTGCTTCGTCGCGGTCTCACGGGATGCCGTTCCTTCGCCCGGGGCAGGTTCTTTCGGGGCAGGCGCCCCCGAAGCGTTTTCCTCTCGGGTTTCTTGACTTGAGCCGCCGCAAGCGGTGAGAGACAGGCAGAGAGCGGCGAGGACGAGAAGAGGCCGAACTCCCCGCCGCGTTCCACTTGTGGCGCCGAGGCGGGTGCACATATCAGTAGAGCCTGTCTCGGAGAACTCTTTTCCTTCGCTCATGCTCGCGCTCCTTCGGTCCTGGCTTTCAAAGAAGGTGGCGTCGCCTGCGCGGCGCCACCCGACATCTAGGAGCTAGACTTCGTCTCCGCCCGAGTTTCCCCCGCCGAACCGGCAGCCTTCGTGGCCGTCAGAACGGTCTTCCTCCTGCTGGACTTTCTGCCCCTGGCGGGAGTCCTGGGGCGCCGCATCCTGGGCGATGGCCGCGCCACCGAAGACCACAAGCCCTGCCGCGAGGATGGTCCCCGCTATCCACTTCTTCACGGTCGTCTATCCTTTCTCTAGCTTCCGGTATTTGGAGATCCGGGTAGAAGTCTTACTATTCCTCATTGGACGTGAATTCGATGTCCGTAGGCCCGTAACCCGATTCCTGCACCACGATCTCGCCCTCCTTCGCCCACATGACGTGTGGCGTGCCTGGCGGCGTGTAGATCACGGACCCCGCCGGGTAGGGTTCGAACTCGACACGATCCGACCGTTCCCCGACCCCGTAGAACATGATCCCGGAGAGCACGGTCGTGATACGGGCGTCCGGGTGCGTGTGGGAGGGGAACCGAACGCCCTCTTCGATCTTCCCGAAGCTTGTGTACAACTGCGGCTTTGTGGGATCTCCGACTCCGGACGCGTTCTGGACGCCCGGCACGTCCGGGTTGTCCTCCCACGCGAGGTCTGGCGGCAGAAAGACCTCGATGCCCTTCTCCGACACGCTTTCCTTCTGTTTGGCGCCCGGAACCTGTCCTGTCTCCCGGGTCGAGGCGTCCTGCTGGGCGATAGCCGTGGCCCCGAAGGTCGTGAGCGCCGCCGCGACGACGGCCCCGATCATCCACTTCTTCATTTTCGTGTTGCTCCTCTCTCTCTGCTCTCTCTTGCGACCGTGCTTCCCGTGTCCATCTATACCGTGAGCCTCCTCTCCTCGGATCTCGCATAGTCTCTGATTTCGGTCTGTGACGAGCCTCCGACGACCATAAGAATCCTCACAGGAATGTCCCCGGGCCGACTGGGAAAGGTATGATCCGGGCAGATGAAGCGTGTCCTAATAGTAGAAGACGAAGTCTGGATGGCCGGGATGCTCGCGCGGGTCTTACGTGAGGAGGGCTACGCCCCGGAGACGGCCGCCGACGGCCGGGAAGGGTTCGCCCGCGCCGCGGACGACTCGTTCGACCTCCTGATCCTCGACTGGATGCTCCCCGACCGTAGTGGCGTCCGGATCCTGCGGGGCCTGCGGGCGGCGGGCGTCGACACGCCGGTCCTTATGCTCACGGCCCGCGACCAGGTCGAGGACCGGGTGGAGGGCCTCGACGCCGGCGCGGACGACTACCTGCCCAAACCCTTCGCCCTCTCCGAGCTACTCGCGCGCGTTCGGGCCCTGACCAGGAGGCAGGCGAAGCTCGGGGATCAGGCCGAGGCGGTGCTCAGGGTCGGCGACCTGGCCCTTGACCCCGTCCGCCACGTCGTGCGCCGGGGTGACGAGCGTATAGAGTTGACGGCAAAGGAGTTCGCGCTCCTGCACACCCTCGTCGGTCGCCCCGGGCAGGTCTTTACGCGCTCGGTTCTGCTCGACACCGTCTGGGGGTCCCCCGGCGAGGTCCAGACCAATGCGATCGAGATGTACGTCTCCTACCTGCGCAAGAAGCTGGATCGGGCCGGCGAGCCTTCTCGCATTCGCACGGTGCGCGGCGTGGGCTACGCCTTCGAGCCGGGTCCGGAGGGCTGATGCTCGACGACATCCGTCTGAGGCTCACGCTGGGCTACGTGGGGATACTCGCCCTGATTCTGGTCGCGTTCGGGGTCGTCGTGGTGATTATCTTCCGGGACGCTACTGTCAGCCAGCATGACGACCTTCTCTCGAAGAGGGCGCAGGCGCTGGCGGACGCGGTCTCTCGTGGCGGGACCGTGGAGGACACTATGGGCGGTGGGGCCGTGCCGGAAGGGTCAACCGACTACGCCGTGGTTCACCTCGCATCCGGCGGGACCGTACTCTCCCGCGACTCCGCGGCCCGGGATCTGGGCCTCCCGTCACCGGGGTCGTCGGAGGCCGCCCGGAACGCCGCGAGTAGTGTTGAGCCGGCCGTCGTGACCGTGTACGGACCTGGGGGCGCGGCGCGGGTGGCGAGCGCCCCTGTACTCAGGTCAGGCGCGGTGGCGGGCGTGGTGCAGGTCGGCCAGCCGCTCCGCACGGACCTCCAGGCGGTCGGACGCCTCGTGGCGGTGCTCGTCCCGATAGGAATCGGGGCGCTGCTTTTGGCCGGCGTCGGCGGCCTCCTCATGTCGAGAAGGGCCATGCGACCGGTCCGGGAG
>JACDFX010000362.1 GCA_013815575.1 Rubrobacter sp. | reverse complement strand
CAGTAGTTGACCTGGAGGCACGCGTAGCCCCGGTTGGCGAACCACTGGGCCTCCGGGTCGTAGCCCCAGCCATCCCGCGCCCACGGCCCGCCGTGGACGTTGAGGATCATCGGCAAGCCCTGCGGCTCCACGCCCGGCGGCAGCGTCAGGTAGCCCTCCACTTCGAGCCCGTCGCGGGACGTAAAGGAGACCGGCTCCATCTTCGCGAGGGAGTATTCGGTGAGGTCGGGCCTGGCGTCGAAGAGGTGCTCGCCCCGCTTCGTCCCGCGGTCGTAGGCGTAGTACGAGGCGCCGCCGCTATCGGAGTTCACGGCGACGAGCCAGTTCTCGTCTGCCCGGTCGCGGCTCGTGACCGTGAAGTCGCCCCGGCCCAGGTTCTCTATGGCCTCGAAGTCTTCGCGGAGGGTGTCGTCGAGCGGGATCCACTCCGTCCTCGCCCTCTGGACCGCCGCGGCCTGCGCCGCGTGGGTCTCCGGGTGGACCATTACCTCGGAGACGTCGTAGCGCGGGTCCTCGACGAGCGTCTCCGTCTCCCCGCTCGTAAGGTCCAGCAGGACGAGCCTGGCGGCGTTGGCGCCGCGCGAGTCGAGGAGGTACATCTTCGTGTCGCCCTGCGTGAAGCCAACGGGGCCGCTTGAGAGGGCGTCCTCCTTGTCCCAGCTGAGGAACGGGCGCCAGTCGTCGCCCTCGCGCAACAGCAGGTCGAAGCCGCCCTCCGGTGTCGCCGCCATCGCGGCGCGCACCTCGAAATTGCTGTCGGCGACCCAGCCCACCACGTTGCCGGGGTTCTTGGCGAGGCGGTCGAGGTCGCCGGTGGAGAGGGTGAGGCGGTACGCGTCGTGGAGCTCGGGGTTATCCCGGTTCAGGGCCACGAGCAGCGTGTCAGGGAAGTGGTGGCTCTTTTCGAGGATCTGGGCCTGCACGCTCTCGAAGGGGGTCAGGTCTCTGTCCTCTTTGGTCGCCGGATCTACGGCGTGGATCCGCCAGTTCTCGTCACCGCCCTCGTCCTGGAAGTAGACGAGATGCTTGCCGTCCTCCGCCCAGAAAAAGAGCCGGATGCCGCGCTTGCGGTCGTCGGTTACGGCCTCGAAGTCGTCGCCGCCCACGGGCGAACCGACGGGCCCCACCCAAACGTTCAGGACGCCCCCCTTCGGGGCGAGGAAGGCCAGGCGGCGGCCGTCCGGGGAGAGGCGCGGGCTCACCCTCTCGGGGTTGCCGAAGAGGGTTTCGCGTGGGATCAGGGGCACCGTCGGAACCTCGGTCATCTCTTCCTCGCTCTCTAGCCGGGGCGGGTCCGGAAGAGTTTAACGCGAACGTGGAGCCCCGCGGGAGACGGTACGCGTGCCCGTGAAAGAGGTGACGATCAAACGGGTTCGTTATCAGCCGGAGGCGTCGGTTGGGTGTGGGCGGTTTCTCCGCCACCAGATCAGACCCGCCACGAGAGCCGGGAGGAGCCACCAGCAGAAGACGACCGCGGAGATCGTCGCCGTGGCCGCGGTCTGCAAGACGAGCAGCGAGGACTCCCACGCCCGTCCTGCGACCAGAGAAGGAGACCAGGCCTGTCGGGGAGCCGCGGTCACTATAGGCTCCAGGCGCAGGATTATCTCCGAGGAGGCGGTGCGCCGTTCGAGGTATTGGACCCTGCCCTGCACCTCCTCGATCTGGCCCCGGATCTCCGTCAGCTCCCGCTCTACTTCCAGCGTGTCGTCCACGCTCTCCGCCCTGTCGTACAGCGTCAAGAGGCTCTCCTCGGCCGCCAACAGGTTCCGCTCACGGGATTCGAGGTCCACGAACTCCTCGGTGACGTCCTGGCCCTCCACGGTGTCCGTCGTGATCCGGTCCCCTAGACCGCGTAGCTCGTCGAGCGCCGCCTCGAACTCCCCGGACGGGACAGAGAGAACGAGATCCGCCGAAACCGGATCCGACCCCGCGTATATCCTGGAGCTCAAAACCTCTCCGCCGTACCGGGCCGAAACCTCCCGCGCCTCCGCAGCACTCCCGCGCACGTCCTCCGTCCGGAGGCCGAGCTCCGCCGTCTTGACGACCATCCTGTCGAAGCTGTCCACAGCCTCCGCCCCGGTATGCGACCCCTGAACCGCCGCCAGCTCCGCGCCGCCGGCCGCCTCCTCCATCGACGAGTCCGGGGCAGCGACCGACTGCGCGGCCCCGCCGCTCTCGCCCCCGCATCCGTGCACGAAGAGGAGCAGGACCACGCCCGCCAGCCCGAACGCCTTACGGTTCTTCCGCTCCGTTACTCCCACGCCGTCCTCCTCGGGAAAGCCTCTTCGTCGTCTATCTCCCGTACAACGCCGGGGCCAGAGAGGTTCCACCGGTGTCAGCTAAACACCGACACCGGCCTTCCGCTCTCGTGTGTCCGATCGGACTATCGGGTAGATACCGGGGGTATGGACGAGAGAGGGCCGGCGCGACGCAGGACCCAGGACGAGCGGCTGCTCTCCGGGCCGACAGTGAGGGTGGCTTTCCGGGAGACCGACACCTGAAGGGTGCTCCGAATCATGGGCGAGTTCGTCGAGGGTTTCGCGGAGCTCGCTGGCCTCGGCCCCGCGGTGACGATCTTCGGCTCCGCGAGGGTCGGCCGCAACGATGAGGCCTACGCCACGGCCGTCGAGGTCGGGCGTCTGTTGGGCGATGCGGGGTTCACCATTATCACGGGTGGGGGGCCCGGGATCATGGAGGCCGGCAACCGCGGTGCCAAGGAGGCCGGGGCAGCCCCTGTAGGCCTGAACATCGAGCTCCCCTTCGAGCAGCACGTCCACCCCTACGTGGACGTAGAGGTGGACTTCCGCTACTTCTTCGTCCGCACGATCATGCTCGTCAAATACGCCCAGGCCTTCGTCATCTTCCCCGGCGGCTTTGGCACGATGGACGAGCTCTTCGAGGCCCTCACCCTGATCCAGATCGGCAAGATCCGGGACTTCCCCATAGTCCTATTCGGCTCTGACTACTGGGGCGGCCTCCTCGACTGGGTCCGCTCCGCCATGATCTCCGAAGGCAAGGCCTCCGAAGCGGACCTCGGCCTCCTCTTCCTCACTGACTCACCCACCGAGGCCCGAGACCTCATCCTCGCCGCGACGAAAGATCATTACGAGGGCGCGGGCTACGAGAGGCGGGCCCGCGAAGCGACCCGCAAGGTTTTGGGTCGAGCCCAGGACCGCCCGAAACCCGAGCACTAA
>JACDFX010000361.1 GCA_013815575.1 Rubrobacter sp. | reverse complement strand
GGGCTACGCGGTCCTTCATCTCGCGGGCGGCCTTGTTGGTGAAGGTTATGGCGAGGACCTCTTCGGGTGCTGCGAGCCCCTGGTCTATGAGGTAGGCGATCCTTTGCGTCAGCACGCGGGTCTTGCCGCTCCCCGCGCCCGCGAGGATGAGGAGAGGCCCTTCCGTGTGCTCTACGGCGTCGAGTTGCGTCGGGTTTAGCGAGTCCAGAAGCATTGGTGAAAAAGTATAGCAGGGGGGCCCGCCCGTTCCCGCACGGTATCCCGCACGGCTAGCCCTACCGGCGCCGGACCTGGTGCACCAGAACCGTCACCCCCCTCTCGCGCCCCTCCACCTCCACGGTCGTCTCCTCCGTCCGGAAGCGGAAGCCGTTCTCCTGCATAAGCTCCCGGAAGAGCGGCTCGTAGCGCCGGCCGGGGTCAGCGAAGAGCGCCTCGCCCCCATGCTCCAGCAGCCCCGGCACGATCCTGGCCAGAGAGCGGGTGCTCCGCTCTTCGTACATGACGTCGGCCGCGAGAACGAGGTCGAAGGCGCCGACGTTCGGCATCGCGTGCCAGTCCAGGAGCGCCGTTTCGGGCTCCGGGAGGCCGTTCTCCCTCGCGTTGTGCCGGGTAAAGTCCGGGGCCGCCGCGTAGTAGTCGGTGGCGAGGACTCGGGCGCCGCGGTCGAGGGCGACGAGGGTTGGGAGGCCGACGCCGACACCGAGTTCGATGACGCGACGGCCGGCCAGGTCTTCTTGCGAAAGCCGCCGGGCGAGGGCTATGGCACTCGGCCAGAGCTCGGCCCAGTAAGGGAGGCGTTCGTCCTCGTCGAACTCCTGCTCGTCGATCAGGTCGTCAGCGACGGAGGGGTGGGTCAGACGGTAGGCCTTGCCCGATACTTCTACGACGGATTCCGAGAGGTCTGTGCGGCCCTTGAGGTGGGCCTTGAGGCTACTGGGCGGCGTGGGCGGCCTCTCGTCCGGTGCGGCTCTCGCGCTCGGTCTCGGCGAGCTGGGCGATGCTGTAGCGGCCGAAGACCGATTCCAGGGCCTCGCGGGCCTCGTCCCAGACCTTACTCGTCACGCACAGGGGGGCGTCAGACATGTAGCAGACGCCGCCAGCCGAGCACCGGGCCGGGCGGACCGCGCCGTCCATGATCTCGACGACGTCCAGCACGGAGATCTCCTCCGGCGGCATCGCGAACCGGTAGCCGCCGTGCGCGCCGCGCCGGCTTTCGAGCAGCCCCTCGCGCCGCAATTCGCACAGGATCTGCTCCAGAAACCTCTCCGGGATGCGCTGCAGACGCGCGATCTCCGCCACACCCAGCGGACTCCCACGCCCGCTAACGGCAAGCTCGACCAGGGCCCTCACCGCGTACTTGCTTTTCTGTGTAAGCCTCATGACACACCACCCACTTGCGAAACGTATTGTGTTCGATTGTAGCAGACAGCCGTTAAAGCGGTTCGGTGGGAGACGCTTCCTCGCGACACTTCGACCGGGAAAACCGGCTAGAACAGAAGGGTCAGAGGCCAAAACCTGACAGCTATCTATTCCCCATCCCGGCCGATCTCCCTTTCCAGGTACTGGCGCATGGCGTCCTCTATACGTTCGCCGGTCACGAGGAAGACGGTGCTGCCGCCGATGTCGACGCCGTGGTCGGCGATGCGCTCCAGGTAGTGGACCATGAGGGCGGCCCGCATCCGCCATTCGGGGTCGCCGGCGCCCGTCTCGGAGGGGTTCGCGATCAGGTTGAGCGCCTCCGAGTAGAGGAGGTCCACCTTGTCGTCCTTGGCCTGCAAGTCGCGGGCGCGCTCTATGTCCCGAACCTTGAAGATCTCCAGTCCCTCGTTGAAGATGTTGCGCGCCGTGCGGGCCATCTCCAGGAGGGCGGCCTCCAGGTCTTCGTCCCGCTCGCACCCCGTAGTCTCGGCCAGCGCTTTACAGATGTGCTCGGTCAGGGCGCCGGAGCGGACGAGGTGGTTCGTGAGCGACTGGGTGGTGTAGAGGAGCCTCAGGTCCCTGGCGACCGGCGCCTGACGGGCCTGCAGGATCATGGAGTCCCGCTCGATCTCCGCCCCGCGCGCCTTGTAGCGGACGTCCACCCCGAGCTCGCTGGCGGCAAGCTCGCCGTCGTGGCTCTCCATCGCCTTGACCATGTTCTCCAGAGAGGCCCCGACCTCCTTGCCAAGCACCAGAACGTCGCCTACAAGACCGTCGAGCTCCTGCTGAAAACTCTCCCGCGGCATCCCGAAAAGCCCCTAGCCGAACCGGCCGGTGACGTAGTCTTCCGTCTCCTTGCGCTCGGGGTTCGAGAAGATCTTCTCCGTCTCGTCGAACTCCCAAAGCCGGCCCGGATCGCCCATGTTCACGATGTAGAAAAAGCCCGTGTAGTCCGAGATGCGGGCGGCCTGCTGCATGTTGTGCGTCACTATGACGACCGTGTAGCTCTTCTTGAGCTCGGACATGGTGTCCTCGATCTTCTGGGTCGAGACCGGGTCCAGCGCACTCGCCGGCTCGTCCATCAGGATGACCTCGGGCTCCACTGCCAGCGTCCGGGCGATGCACAAACGCTGCTGCTGGCCGCCGGAGAGGCCGAAGCCGCTCTCTTTCAGGCGGTCCTTCACCTCTTCCCACAAGGCGGCCTGGCGCAGGGAGCGCTCCACCAACTCGTCCATGTTGCCCTTGAAGCCGTTTATCTTGGCGCCCCAGGCGACGTTTTCGTAGATCGACTTGGAGAACGGGTTCGGCTTCTGAAAGACCATACCGATGCGACGCCGGATCACGACGGGGTCGGAGTCCTTGGCGTAGATGTCCTGCTCCCCAAGTTCCACCTTGCCTTCGGCCCGCGCGCCGGGGATGACCTCGTGCATCCGGTTCAGGCAACGGATGAAGGTACTCTTACCGCAACCCGACGGCCCGATAAGCGCCGTTACCTTGTTCGCCTGGATGTCCATGCTGATGTCCGTGACGGCCCTGAACGAGCCGTAGAACGCGGCGAGGTCTTCGATCTTCATGCCCAGGGTGGAACCGTTGCCAGGGGCCGTGCCGCCGCCTCCCGGCTTCACCTCTCTGCGTTCCTTGGAAACCTCGGCCACCCTGCGTCCCCCCCCGCTCTTCTTAGTCTCCACTAGGCTAGCACCTTTCCTTTGCGAACGAACCGTATCACTAACTGCGCCTCTGGAATCTGTTCCTGAGCACTATCGCGACGGAGTTTGCGATGAGC
>JACDFX010000360.1 GCA_013815575.1 Rubrobacter sp. | reverse complement strand
CGGGAATATCTCTTCGGCAAGTTCCTCGCGTAGCTCCTCGGCCGCCCGCACGTCCTCAAGCGCCTCGGACTCTTCCACCAGGGGGCAGATCACGTACGCCTGTCGCCCGTCTTCGAGCTCCCGCCTCACCTCTTCGTAGGCCTCGAAGCGCGCGGCCGGGTCCACGATCCGGGTCTCCACCGGCTTGCGGCCCGGCGGCAACTCGTCGATGACGGAGACTTCGAGGTCCCCGTAGAGCGTGAGAGAGAGCGTCCGGGGAATGGGGGTCGCCGTCATTACCAGGGTGTCCGGCGTCTTGCCTTTCTCCCTGAAGACGGTCCTCTGCCCGACCCCGAAGCGGTGCTGCTCGTCGACCACCACGAGCGAGAGGTCCCTGAACTCGACTCCCTTCTGGATGAGCGCGTGCGTCCCGACGACGAGGTGGGCCTCGCCCTCCGCTATCTGCCGCAGCGTCTCGCGCCTCTCGGCCGCGGCCTGCGATCCCGTAAGCAACACGACGTTCACGGGAAGGTCCTTGAGCGAGGCGGAGAAGGACAGGTAGTGCTGCTCGGCGAGCACCTCGGTCGGGGCCATGATGGCGCCCTGGCCCCCGGACTCGACGGCGGTCAGCAGGGCGGCGACGGCGACCATGGTCTTGCCGCTGCCGACGTCGCCCTGAAGCAGCCGGCGCATCGGTTTCTCCAGGCGCATGTCGGCGAGGACCTCCTCGGTAACCCGCTCCTGGGCGCCGGTCAGGCCGAAGGGGAGACCCTTCAAGAAGGGGTTGAGGAGGCGCCCGTCGCCGCCGTGGCGGGCACCGGTCTCGGTCTTGTCCAGACGGATCTTGCGTGCCGCGAGGCCTGCCTGGATGAGGAAGAGCTCGTGGAAGACGAGCCGGCGCATCGCGGCCCCCAGGCGCTCCCTGTCCTCGGGGAAGTGGACCTCGTGGACGGCATCGTGCAAGTTCGGCAAGCCGTGACGGACCAACAGGTCCGCCGGGAGCGGGTCCCGGATGTGCCCGGCAGCCTCCAGCGCCCGGTGGATGAGGGTGCGGACCCTGCGGGCCTGGACGTCCTTGTTGGCCGGGTAGATCGGGACGAACCGGCCCGCGTGGGGGCCCTCGTCCCCGGTGTCCGTTTCGTCAACCACCTCGATGCTCTTCGCCACGAGCTGTATACCGTAGCGGCTCTGCACCTCGCCGGAGACGACGACCCGCGTATCGGGCTGGAGGCCCCTCTGCATCCAGGAGCGGCCCCAGACCGTTACGGGGAGGTATCCGGTCCCGTCATAGAGCTGGGCCGAGAACCCGGGGTGGCGCCCGCGGACGGGCCTGCCGACCGGCTGGGTGCCAACGACGCGGCCCGCCACCGTTGCTTTTTCGCCGACGCGCAGGTCGCCGATCTTCTTGACGTTCGAGAGGTCCTCGTGGCGGGATGGGTAGTGCGAGATCATGTCAGCCACAGACGCCACGCCGAGGACTTTGAGCGCGGCCTCTATCCTCGGCCCCACGCCGGGCAACTGCGTGACGGGCCTGGCGCGAAGCTCGCTGAGGGTGTTCCTCGGCGGGAGCCTCGGCCCCGCGGCCTCCCTAGAGGTGGGCCACGCCATAGGCCCCCAGGCCCACGTGCGAGCCGACGACGCCCCCGATCTCGGCGACACGAGGATTCTCGACGCCGAGCTTCTCCGCCAGCTCCAGGAGCGGCTCGGGCGTGCCGATGTGCCCGAAGTAAAGAGGACGTCCGGCCTCCACGGCGGGCATCACCTCCTCGACTATCGCGTTCATCTGGCGCTTGCGACCGCGGGTACGCTTGTGCGGGACGACCTCGCCGTCAACCACCTTGAGCACGGGCCTGATGTCGAGCGCAGTCCCGACGAGCCGCTGGGCGCGGCCGATCCTGCCGCTCTTCGCCAGATACTCCAGCGTGTCGACCGCGAAAAGCAGGTTGCAGCGCCCGGCCGCCGACTCCGCCGCCCGCCTCACGTCCTTGAACCCGCCGCCCTCGTCCAGCACCTTTAGGGCCTCGAGCAGGATGAGCCCGCTCCCCATCTCGGCACTTGCGGTATCGAGCACCTCGACGGGACGGTCGACCATCGCGGCGGCCTGGCCGGCGGAGTCGTAGGTACCACTGAACCGGCGGGAGACGGTCAACACGAGAACGTCGTCGTAGGCGGAGAGCGACTCGTAGGCCTCCACGAAGGCGCCGGCCGGCGGCTGGGACGTCGTCGGAAAATCGTCCGCGTCACGCAGGCGTTCGTAGAACTCCTCGTTGGACATCTCCACCTTGTCCCTGTACGTCTGGTCTGGGCCGAAGTGGAACGTCAGGGGGACCACCCGAACGTCGGGCCGCTCCAGCACCTCCGGGCCCAGGCTAGTCGTGGAGTCGGTAACGATGGCCGTGGTCACTCGGCCACCATCTGCAAGGGGTACAGGGGCTGCCCCCCGTCCCGGACCTCTACTTCGAGGTCCTCGTCCAGGGCGCGGATGCCCTCCGCTATCTTCTCGGCTTCCTCAGGGCCCAGGTCTTCGCCACGCACCAGGGTGAGGATGTCCGCGCCGGTTTCGACGATGGACCGGGCGAGGGAGAGGGCAACTTTTGCCACGCTCTCGTCGGCGGCGACCATCGTGTCGTCTAGGAACCCTATAAAGGAGCCCTCCGGCACTTCGCGCCCTTCCAGTTTGGCGTCCCTGACGGCGCGCGTGACCTCGGCGCGTTGGAGGGAAGACGAGATCTCACCCATCTCCCCAGAGACCTCCTCCAGATCTCCCTCAGCATCGAAGCCAACCATCGTGGCGAGGCCGTCAGCGATGCTCCTGGTCGGCACGACGCGGACCGCAACGTCCACCAACTCGGCCACGCGCTCGGCGGTCGGCACGATGTTCTTGTTGTTGGGCAGCACCACCACCGAAGGGGCCCCTGTCTCTTCCACCGCCCGTGCGAGATCCGCGGCGCTGGGGTTCGCCCCCTGCCCACCCTCGACCACCACGGCGCCCATCTCCTCAAACAGCGAACGGTTCCCCGACCCCCGACTCGCGGCCACGACCCCAACGCTCCCGGCCCTCCGCTTCTCCGGGGCGTCGGCCCTGGAGAGGACCTGGGCCTCCATGTCCTCTATCTTGACGCGTGCGAGGCGCCCGAAGCGGCCGGCGAACGAGAGCATCCCGCCCGGGTCCTGGGTGTGGACGTGAACGTTCACGGTGTCCTCGTCGGCGATGACCAGCACG
>JACDFX010000359.1 GCA_013815575.1 Rubrobacter sp. | reverse complement strand
GAGTTCGAGACGGCGGTCTACAGCGGTCTGAGATCCGGCACCCCGGCCGCCGTCTGATCTCCGCGTAACCTCTGGAAGGATCCCGGAGGCCCGATATTGAGCAGGACGCTGCCGTGGCTCGCGATGGTCGCGGTCCTGGCCGGCGGGGTGTATCAACTCCGCAACCAGGGCCGTCTGTGGCAGTGCTCCTGCGACTACGTCCTGCTGTGGACGAACGAATACTGGGGGCGGAACACCTCCCAGCACCTGCTGGACCCGGCCAGCTTTACCCACGTACTCCACGGGTTCGTGCTCTGCGGGCTGCTGGCGTGGTTGGTGCCGCGGATGTCGCCAGTGTGGCGGCTCTCGCTGGGAGTCTCCGCCGAGGTTTTGTGGGAGGTGGTCGAGAACTCGGAGTTCGTGATTCGGCGCTACCGCGAAGGGACGGCCGCGTTCGGCTATCACGGGGACACGATAGTGAATTCGGCGGGCGACCTCCTATCCTTCGGGCTGGGGTTCGTGCTTGCCCGACGTCTCGGATTTCGCCGGGCGTTGGCGGTTTTCGTGGCCGTAGAGGTGGTGCTTGCATTCTGGATCAGGGACGGTCTGCTCTTGAACGTCCTCATGCTGGTCTACCCGATAGACGCTATAGAAGCGTGGCAGACGGCGGGGCACTAAAGACGGACAGCGACCGTGGGGGCGGTGAAGGAATCACGGTAGATCCCGGTCTCAGCCAGGGTCGCCCTACGGATCAACGGGTACCCTCGATGAAGCCGAGGAGGAGCCCGCGGAACTCTTCCGGCCTCTCGACGTGCGGGGTGTGGCCGCAGCCCTCCAGGACCTCCTCGCGGTAGGAACCGCCGCCTGCGGCATAGTTTTCGAGCACGGCCCGCGTCTGCGAGACCATCGGCTGAGACGGGAAGACGTCCTCGCCCGGCCAGCCGGGCACCAGTTGTATCCTGCCCAGAGTGCCGAAGTCCAGGAATGAGGCGTCGGAGACGATCGTGTCCGCGGAGCCTCTGACCCAGAGCACGGGCGGCCCCGGCTGTATGCGGGCGAAGCCGGAGACGTCGCAGTATTTGGGCGAGATGGCGTTGTTCATGCCCCTCTGGCCGGGGGCCACGCCTGGCCAGTTCTCCGAGATGGTCATGTCGCCCGGGTAGTTGTCGTCGCCGGTCTCGGTAGACAGCATGGAGGAGAGAAGGACCTCCTCGCGCTCCGGCGGGGCCTTGAAGGGCGGGGCGAAGTAGAAGTTGTTCATGACGTTTCTCGGGGAGTTGGGGTCGTCACCGCCCCGGTCTTTGGCCGCGAGCCGCCCGACGAACTCCGGGTTGGCGGTGCCGCCGCCGGAGCCGGCAAAGTCCGGCCAGCAGGGCGTCCCGGCCTCGTCCCTGGTGCCGCCGAAGCCGTAGGGGCCCATGGGGTTGACGAGAGCGAGCGAGGCCACAGCCGCCGGGTGGTCTATCGTGTATTGCATCGCCACCGTGCCGCCCGCCGACCACCCGACAAGGTGGACGGGGCGCCCGTCGAGGCCGAGCGACCCCACGAGCGCGTGGAGGTCGTCGGAGAAGTCCGCGACCCCCCGGGTGGCGTCGAGCGGCTTCTTTTCGGAGGCGCCGAACCCGCGCAGGTCCGGCGCGAGCCCCCGGTGCCCGGGCAGCGCCGCCAGCGTCTCCTCGAAGAACCGCGCGCTGGAGGCGTTGCCGTGGACGAATAGCACGGGCGCGCCGTCTTCCGGGCCGGCGTGCAGGAGATGCGTCATCAACCTCGGGGTGTCGACGGTTGTCGAGGAGACTCCTCTGAGCAGGTCTTCCCGGGCCATGCGTTCTCCTCTCGGCTGTGTCGGGCGTCTGACGCCTAATCTAACGGTCCCGTTCGCCCGGCGCCACGGGCGGTTCGTGTCGAGGGGGATTTCGGGGGAGTCTCGTCCCTGTCTTGCGGCCCGTTACGCGAGTTTAGGAACGGACGGGGCGGGGTAGGCAGTGTCGTTGAGCGTGTAGAGAGTTTTCGGACGAGAGTGGGAAAGGACGGGGCATGAGTGAGACGACCGGAAGTGGGCAGGGGTCGAGCCCGCTGCAGACCGAGAAGGGCGTCACCAACATAAGCGACGCGGTGGTATCCCAGATCGCGGGCATTGCGGCGCAGGAGATCGAAAAGGTCCAGATGGGTGGTGGCAGTGGCGCGGCCGTCAGCGGCTTTTTGCAGAGCATGACCGGCGGTAGCTCGAGCGGTGGCGGCAACTTCTCCAAGGGCGTCAGCGTGGAGGTCGGCCAGGAAGAGGCGGCCATAGACCTGACGATGGCGGTAGAGTACGGCCAGTCGATCCCGCAACTGACCGAGGCCGCCCGCCGCAACGTCATTAACAAGGTGGAGAGCCTCGTGGGCCTGCGCGTGACGGAGGTAAACATCGTCGTCAGCGACGTGCAGGTGCCGGAAGAGCGCCCGATGCTTCAGCAGCAGGAGCAGACCGAGAACATGGCCCAGCGCCAGGAGCGGCAGGCGTAGCCAAAAGCGCATCTTCGCGACACCGGACCGGGGCCCACGCCCCGGTCTTTTCTGTTTCCCGGGGGATTCCACCGCCGGGCTCATCTAAACTGCCCCCATGCTACCGGACGATTTCGTGAGGGGTGTGCGGCAGACGGCGGAGCGGCACGGCATGGACCTGGAGAGACCGCTCGTCCTCGTCTCGGGAGGGCCCGACTCCGTCGCCCTTCTGCGGGCCGTCGTGGCGCTCGGCGGGGAGCCGGCGGCACTGCACGTGGACCACGGGTTGCGCGGGGAGGAGTCCGGGCGGGACGCCCAATTCGTGCGCGGGTTGTGTGGGGAGCTTGGCGTCCGCTGCGAGGTTGCCGGCCTAGACCTCCAGGGGGCGTCCAACTTGCAAGAACGGGCACGGGACGGGAGGTATCGGCTCGCGCGGGAGGTTGCGGGGCGGCTCGGGCTGCGGGTGGTGGCGACCGGGCACACGGCGGACGACGTGGCCGAGACCGTCATCCTGAACCTCTCCCGCGGGACCGGGATGCGCGGCCTCGCCGGTATCCCGCCTATCCGAGACAACATCGTGCGCCCCCTTATCGAACTCACGCGCCCGGAGGTTCTGCGCTACCTCGCAGGCCTGGGCCAGGCCTACCGTACCGACCCCACGAACCTCACGGGCAAGTACGCCCGCAACCGCGTCCGGCTGGAGGTGCTGCCCGTTCTCGAAGAGCTCTACCCCGGGGCGGCCCGGAAC
>JACDFX010000358.1 GCA_013815575.1 Rubrobacter sp. | reverse complement strand
CCGTCCGAAGAGCCGGCCCAGCCCGCGCTTGAGCAGGCCCGGCAAAGACCGTGGCCCTGATATACCGAAAGGCGGTAGACTTCCCTCACTCATGCCCTACATGATAAACCGTCAGGCGCTTTTCGTTGTGATCCTGCTCTCCACCCTACTCCTCGCCGGCTGCTCCGGCCTCTTCGGCGAGAGCCCCGGCGAGAAGGCCGACGGGGCCATCATGGAGGCGAACGGGGCGATCTCCGAGCACAACAGGCTCTTTGGAGAAGCCCGCGACACCTACGCGAGCGTGAAGGCCGAGATCGAAGCCGGCGACGACCCCTCGGCCCAGCAGGACCGCATCACGGAGGCCAGGGACACGATGGAGATGGCCCGCTCCAGGCTGCAAGAGGCCAACACCTCCCTAGACGACGTGAACGACCTCGACGTGGACCCGGCCGTAAAGCGCTACGCCGGCACCCTCTCGGACGCCATGGACGCCCAGATCTCGGCCGAAAACAGGGAGATAGAGTTCTACACCCTCCTCCAGGAGGACCCGGCCCTGGAGAACAACCGCCAGGAGGCCCTGGACCTTCTCGAACAGGTGGGCAACGACTACGAACGGGCCGAGCAGGCCTACACCGAAGCCAGAGACCTCGCCGACGAAAACCCGGATCTCATAGAGTCAACGCGGTAGAGGAACAGGTCTTCAAGTTCCAAGTATCGGGCTGAACGTCCGACCGATCGTTCGCGTTCGACCACGTGGGGTCGTCCGGCGCCGGGCGTTACGCAGTTCTTTCCGATGCCTGAAGCCTGGAATCTGTGGCCCTACACCGGCTGGCAAGTCGGGCACGCGTGCGTTCCACGGCCGGCGACGCGGGTTTTCTCTATGGTCGTGCCGCAGTTGGGGCACGGTTGGCCGGCCCGCGTAAAGACCTGGAGCTGGTGCTGGTACTTGCCGGTCTCGCCGAAGGCGTCGTGGTAGGAGTCGAAGGTGGTGCCCCGGAGGTCTATGGCGCGGCGGAGGATGTCGCGGGTGGCGGTGTGTATTTCCTGCGTCTCCTCGGGGGTGAGGGTGTTTGCCCTGCGGGTGGGGTGGACGCCGGCGGCGAACAGGACCTCGTCCACGTAGATGTTGCCGAGGCCCGAGACCACCGACTGGTCGAGGAGAAGGCCCTTGATGTTCGCTTTTCTCCCGAAGACCTGCGTCAGGTACTCGACGGTGAATTCGTCGGAGAACGGGTCGGGGCCGAGGCGGGATATCAGGGGGTGGTTCTCTTCGTCTCCGGGCTCGTAGAGGTCGAAGTAGCCGAGCCAGAGGCGGGTGAAGGCAAGGACGGGGCCACCGTCGAACTCGAGGACGGCGGTGTTCATCCTGTCCGGTTCCTGCCACCCCGGCAGTCGGAGGATGCGGCCCGAGATGACCAGGTGGACGATGCCAACTACGCCGCCGAAGTCCAGGACTATGATCTTGCCTCGCCTGCCCGTCCCCCGCAGCGTCCGCCCGACGAGCCGCCGCGAGAACTCGTCCATCTCCACGTTCGTGACGTCCGGTCTGAAGACCGCCGCCCGCAACACCTCGCGCCCGGCGGCGAGCGCCGCGACGTCCCCAGCGATGACGGTGGTCTCGGGCAACTCGGGCACTAGAGGCCCCCAAGGAGCTTCTCGACGTAGAGGGCGACCCCGTCCTCGTCCACGTTCGGGACGACCTCGTCGGCGGCCTCGCGCACCTCGTCGGTTAGCGGGCCGACGGCGACCCCGCAGCCGGCGAAGCGGAGCATGTCCACGTCGTTGTCCGCGTCCCCGAAGGCGAGCAGGCGTTCCGGGTCTATCCCCCACCGCCCGCAAAGAAACTTCAGGGCGGTGGACTTCGTCCCTTCGAGGCCCCCGACCTCGACGTAGTGCGGCAGGCTGCGGGTCACGAAGAGCCTGCCCCGGAACGCGTCCTGGGCCTCTTCGAGCCATCCGGGCACGCTGTCCGGGTGGTCCACGATCACAAGCTTGGTCGGCTCCTCTTCACCGTCGGCGAGCCATTCCGCCGGCGAACCGACCACGATGACGCCAGGCTCCTCGGAGCGCCTCATGAACCGCAGGGCGGCCGGGCTGTCGGGGGAGGTGATGACGCGCCCGTCCACGAAGACGCGGGCGTGCAGGCCGCGCTCCGCGGCCCACTCCAACACCTCCAGCCCCAGCTCCCTGGGCAACGTCCGGTGCAGGAGCGTCTCGCCGTTCATCCGGCGGACCATTGATCCCCCGTAGCAGACCACGGGGTCGTCCTCGCCGAAGCCCAGCCTCTCTGCTTGTTCGACGGCGGACTCGTAGCGCCGGCCCGTCGCGACGACGAGGCGCATCCCGCGTTCGCGCAGGCCCTCCATCGCGGCCAGGGTGCGGTCCGTTATCTCCAGATCCCGGCGCAGCAGCGTGCCGTCGAGATCGAAGGCGCCGAGGTCGAAGCGCAGCCCGCCGTTCCGTTCCGCGACCAAAGATCCCCCCTCAAAAAACCGTGATACCGGGGCCTCTCCCCGGCCACAAAGAGCGGGTCGATGATACCGCGTCCGGCCCGTGGTGTAATGCGCGGGGCACACGAGAACCGGCGTGGGAGATGGAGGGTATGGTGAAGCTTGCGGGTCGTATGGGGCGTCTGGGCACGGAGACGGCGTTCTCCGTGCTGGCGAAAGCGAAGGCGCTTGAGGCGCAGGGGCGGGACATTATCCACCTGGAGATCGGGGAGCCTGACTTCGACACGGCCGGACACATCGTCGAGGCCGGCTGCCGGGCGCTTCGCTCCGGCGAGACCCACTACACCCCGACCGCGGGTATTCCGGAGCTGCGCGAGGCGATCGCCGCCGACGTCGCGGAGAGCAGGAGTGTCAGCATAGATCCGGCCCAGGTCGTCGTCACGCCGGGGGGCAAGCCAATAATGTTCTTCGCCATCCTGGCCCTCGTGGAGGAGGGCGACGAGGTCCTCATGCCGAACCCCGCCTTCCCAATCTACGAGTCCATGGTTGACTTTGTCGGGGGTACGCCCGTCTTCGTGCCGCTGCGCCAGGAGAACGGGTTCAGGTTCGACCTGGACGAGTTCAGGGCGGGCCTGGGCGAGAAGACGAGGCTCGTCATCCTCAACTCCCCCGCCAACCCGACCGGCGGCGTGTTCACCGCCGAGGACATCGCGGGCATAGCGGAGATACTGCGCGAACGTCCGGACGTGGTGGTGCTCTCTGATGAGATCTACTCCCGCCTCCTCTATTC
>JACDFX010000042.1 GCA_013815575.1 Rubrobacter sp. | reverse complement strand
GATCTTCTGCGAGCGACTGCCCGACGTCGCCGCCCGCGCCCGCAAGACGGGCCGGTTGGAAGGGGGGCTGCTAGCGATCGTTTTGGAGCTGGGCGGTAGGGCGGGAGCCAGGCTGGCCGCGGAGCTCGGCCTCGTGGTCGGCAGAGACGCTCTCTGCTCCGGAGGGCGAAGAGCGCACCGCTACGGGACTCGGGGAAGGTGAGGGTGCTTGGCGTGGACGACTTCGCTTTCCGCCGCGGGGCCCGTTACGGGACGATCCTGGTGGACCTCGAACGCCGCCGGGTGGCGGACTTGCTCCCCGAACGCTCGCAAGAAAGCCTCGTGGCCTGGTTGGAGCACCACCCCGAGGTGGAGACCGCCACCCGGGACCGATCGAACATCTACCGCGAAGCCCTCGCCAAGGGCGCCCCCGAGGCCACACAGGTCGCCGACCGCTGGCACCTAGCTTCGCTGGCACAACCTCGCCCAGACGCTGGAGGAGTTCCTGCTCCACAAACAGCCCGCACTGCGCGGGGCGGCCGCACCGGAGGCCACGCCCGAAGACAAAAGCGACGACTCCTTCGGTTCCGGGCCCATCATGCCCAACCGACCGAGAAAACACGACCGCAAGATAGAGGAGGCCGCCAGAAAACGCTACGAGCGGCTGGTCCGGCAATGGGAGGACATCCGTCGCCTGTACCTCGCTGGCGCGGATCTCAGGCACATCTGCCGCCGGCTCGGCATAAGTGCCAGGACCGTCTACCGCTACAAGGACTTGGAAGAGCCTCCCCCGCGCAGGGCGTACAAGAGGAAGAAAAGCGTACTCGATGCGTACGTGCCGTACTTGCTAGGGCGGTGGGGCGAGGGGTGCAGAAACGGCAAGAGGTTGTACCGGGAGATCCGGGAGCGGGGCTACCAAAACAGCGAAGAGACCTGCGCCCGCTTCATCGCCCAACTCCGTCGCGCCGAGGCCCGAGGGAAACCGCCGTCCTCGGTGCCGAGGGCGAGGAAGGGCTCTGTGGCGGGGCTCTCCCCGACCTCCAAGAACGTGGCGGCGCTGTTCGTGCGAAGGCCGGAGAAGCTTACGGAGGAGCAGAAGGAGTACCTGGGGAGGCTGTGCGACGCCGACCGGGCACTCGCCGACGCCCACAGGCTGACGCAGGACTTCGCGAAGATGGTCCGTGACCTCGAAAGCGAGAAGCTGGACGGGTGGATCCAAGAGGCCGAGGTGTGCAACGCTCCGGCGTTGCGAAACTTCGCCGCGGGCCTGAAGAAGGACCTGGCCGCGGTGAAGGCGGGGCTGACGGAAACTTGGTCTAACGGCCCCGTGGAAGGGTTCGTGAATAAGCTCAAGCTGTTGAAACGACAGGGCTACGGACGAGCGGGGTTCGATCTGCTCAGGGCGAGGATGCTGGCTGCCTGAAGACTGCTCGGGCGGCGACCCAGAAGAGGACGCGCCGCTTCACCAAGAAGCCGACAGAGCCACCTATTCCTGGCCTAGTTTGATACACCCATCATGACCCGCAACTCAGGCCCAACACCGAGAGTCCGAAGCCATACGCCGCCTCATCGCCAGGAGGGTTCCATTCCGAGAGGAGCCAGGCCAATAGGCCCAGGGTGACGAGCAGCAGGCCCGAAGAGAAAGACAGCGCGAACGAGGCTATCCCCAGTTAGGAGTAAGGACGGTGGCCGGTTTCAGCGCTCGTCACGCGTAGGGACTCACCACGTTGCCGGGAAGCGTCGACATTTTGGAATAAGAGGGCTAACCCGCCCGTGAACCGGATCGGCCTGGAAAGAAGGGAGGCGCGCTGTTCGGCCCGGGATCAATCCGAACCGGCGCAGGGCGACGAGGAAGGTTCGGCTAGGCCGAGCTTGCCCGCCAACCGCGATCGTCGTTTTCCTCCTCGACGACCTCCGGCTGGGGCGCGGGACGCTGCACGGGAACGCCGCTGAGCTCCTGCCTGGACTCCTCTACGGAGACGAGCGAGTCCTGAAACCAGTCCTCAAGCTGGCCCATTACTCTGTCCCTGTACACCTCGGAGCCGCTGGAGACCTCCTCGGCGTAACGCTCAGCGCCGTCTATGATCTCCCCCGCCCGACGATCCGCCCTCCGACAAAGTTCCGTCTCGGGGACCATGGCGTTGGCCCGGTGGTGGGACTCTTCCACTATGCGCCGGCCCTCTTCTTCCGCGGAGGCGACCATGACCCCGCACTCCCGACGAAGAGACTCGGCCTCGGCCAGCTCGCGGGGCAGAGACGCCCTGAGCTCGTCAAGCATCACAAGTAGATCCGACCGGTCGACGACGGCCCGTCCCTTACGCATCGGTACGCCGGATGCGTCTTGAACGATCGCTTCCAACTCGTCCAAAACCCCACTGATGTACTGCATGTCTTCTCTCATGGAGGCAACCCTAGCACGCCCCTTTGGGCTACGCCAGCCTTTCTGAAAGTATTTTTTGATGCTCACCCTCATCCTCAGGTCTAATTTTATCTTAGAGTTAAGTGTAAGTCTTCTACCGCCGTTCGGCCCTCCAAGCCACGGCCCGGTCCCCGGACTTTTGTGCTTTAGAATGGCGGCTCGTGTAGTTATCCACAGGCAGAGGGGTGGTGTCTCAAGGTTCAACCGCACCGCCAGAGAGCCTTGAAGCGGACATGGAGGTCCCTGTTTGTGGGGCGTAGGCGCCTGTTTCGGATAACAGCAGACGCTGGCAAGGGTGGCGCGGTGCAAGATGACCTTGCGGAGCGGCATACAGGGGGATGGGGCCCGAAAGATGCGCGTGGTTCCCTTGGTGCATCCGGTGCCGCCGGTCGTGGGCGGGAGTCTTGGTAGCCGCTGTTCTAGTTAGAGTTGGCGGTTCGCGACGCCGGCGGCGATCATCGCGATGACCATCGCGACGAGACGGATAGGGTTGACGATCCCTTCCAGGACCCCTGGGCCAAGGACCACGAGGAACGGTATCGCGGTGGCGACGACGGAGGTGAGAATAGCCACGGTGCCGCCGTTGCGGCCACCGGCGCGGTTGATGAGGGTCCCCGCCCCGTAACCGGCGGCGGCCGAGATGAGCAACGTAAACGGGAGCGCGAAGAGGACGTAAGCCACCACGAAGGTCCCGACCGCGGCGATCCCGACGCCGGCGAGCAGGGTCTTGAGGATCTGGTTCGGCTTCATGGCGCCGGCCCGGGCTCCGCGGGGGAGCCTGGCGTCCTCCGGGCACTTTATGCCGACTTCGGTCTGGCGCATGCATTCGGTGCAGATGGGCCGGCCGCAGGTGGCGCACGAGACACGCGTCTCCCTTTTGGGGTGGCGGTAGCAGTGCATGGGTTCGGACATCAGCGTCCCTTCCGGTTCTGACGGGCGCGCGCCAACTCACCCCTGGGCACCAGCACGATCTCCCTCTTATAGCTCTGGTGAACCTCGGCGACGGCCCGGTCGTGCTCCAGCTCCCGCCTTCTCAATTCCTCCCGCAGCAGACGGTTCTCGGAAGCGAGCCTGACAACCCGGCCTTCGAGGTCGAGAACCGTCTTGACCCCGGCGAGGTTCATGCCCATCTCCTGGGTGAGACGCTGAATGTGACGGCCGAGCTCGATGTCCTCCTGGGAATAGAGGCGCGTGTTCTTGATGCTCTTGCGCGGGCGGAGCAGGCCCTTCTGCTCGTACATGCGTAGGGTCTGGGGGTGGACCCCGATCAACTCCGAGGCGATACCGATCATGTACAGAGGGCGCTTGCGGAGGCTCATGACCCAACCCTCCTAAAAAGCTCCGCCCGCACGTTCTCGTCCCGCTCCTCGGAGAGCGCCTCAAGGATCTCACGCTCCCGCCGCTTGAGCTTTTTCGGCACGACCACGTCAACCCGCACGATGAGGTCGCCGCGCTCCGGCCCACTCTTCCTGGTCCTCGGAGCCCCGGCCCCCCTGACCTTGAACTGCTTGCCGTTCTGCGTCCCGGCCGGAAGCTTGAGCCTGACGGTCCCGCCCCCGGGCCTGGGCGCCTCTATCTCGGCCCCGAGCGCCGCTTCGACGAAGCTTACCGGCACGGAGACCACGAAATCGTCGCCCTTTCTCTTGAACACGGGGTGCTCCTCGACCCTCGTCACCACAAAGAGGTCCCCCGCCGGCCCACCGCTCCTCCCGCCGCCACCCCTACCCGGGATTCGTACCTTCATCCCGTCCCTGGCCCCGGCCGGGATCCTGACTTTCACCTGCCTAACCCCCCGCGTCTTCCCGGCGCCCCTGCACCTGGAACACGGGGTCTCCACGATGCTGCCCCTCCCCCCGCACCGCGAGCACGCCGTCGAGAGCGCGAACAAACCCTGGTCCCGGCTCTGCGTCCCGCGCCCGCCACACTGCGGGCAGGTCCGCGGCGAGGTCCCCGGGGCGGCCCCACTCCCCCCGCAATCCCCGCAAGCCTCCTCTACCGGCACCCCCACCCGCGTCGTCACGCCTTCGAGCGCCTCCGTAAACTTCAATTTCACGCTTACGGTAACGTCTTCACCCTTGGGTGAGGCCTGGCGGCGGTTCGAGGTGGCCTGCCCGAAGACATCGCCGAGGTTGCCGAAGCCGCCGAAAAGGTCAGAGAGGTCGGAGAAGTTCTGAAAGTCCGCGCCGGTGGTACCGCCACCGGCACCCTGCCCCGCGTTACCGGCACCGAAAAATTGGCGCGGTCCTTCGTCGTATTCCCGGCGTTTCTCCGGGTTGGAGAGGATTTCATAGGCCTGTTGGATCCCCTTGAAGCGATCCTCGGCGCCCTCGTCGCCGGGGTTGGCGTCGGGGTGGTACTTGCGGGCGAGGCGGCGGTAGGAGCGACGGATCTCGTCCTGCGAAGCCCCCTTGGATACCTCCAGAACTTTGTAGAGGTCTTTCGTCTCCACGGCCTAAGCCTGTTTCGCAACCACAACCTTCGCCGGGCGTATGGCCCTGCCGTTGAGCAGATACCCCCTCTGGAAGGTTTGGAGGACGGTGCCGTCTTCGTGGTCTTCGGAGGGGCGGCCCATGACTGCCTCGTGCACGTTCGGGTCGAAGGGCTGGCCGTCGGAGGCGACAGGCAGGAGGCCCTCTTCGGCGAGCACGTCGGCGAGCTGCTCGCGGGTGGCCTGCACGCCGCCCCGGATGTCACCGTCGGATTCGAGGGCGCGGTCCAGGTTGTCCAGCACGGGCAGGAGTTCCTGCACCAGCTTCTCGGAGGCGGCTTCGAGGGTCCTGGCCCGCTCCCGCTGCTGGCGTTTGCGGGAGTTGTCGAACTCGGCCTTCAGGCGCTTGAGGGCGTCCAGGTACTGGTCCCGCTCCGCGCTCACGGCCTCGAACTCGGAGAGCGGCACGACGGGCTCTTCCCCGTCGGCCCCAGGGTTCTCGGCCTCCGACTCTTCTACCACGGCCCCCGTCTCCTCGACGATGTCCGGGTCGTCCGGGGAGCCCTGCGCCTCTTCGACGGGATCGTCCCCCCGGAGGGGATCTTCCTCCGGGAGGTTTGGGTCGCGCCTCTCCTCTTCGCCGGCCAACTTACCTGCGCTCCCCGTCCTGCTGCTGCCCGTCCTCGTCCTCGACGACCTCGGCGTCCTCGACCAGGTCGTCGGTGTCGGTAGCCTCGGAGGTGGCGGACTGCTGGTCCTGCACCTGGCTGTAGAGGGCCTCGGAGAGCTTGTGGGAAGCCGTGACGAGTGCCTCCTGCTTGGTCTTGATCTCCTCGACGTCCCCGCCGGCGAGCGCCTCTTTCGCCTCCTTGATGGCCTGCTCTATCTCGAGCTTCGTGTTCGGGTCCACCTTGCCGTCCACATCCTTCATGGAACGCTCGACCGAGTAGACGAGGTTGTCCGCGTTGTTGCGGACGTCCGCCTCCTCCTTGCGGCGCAGGTCCTCGTCGGCGTGCGACTCGGCGTCTTGCATCATCTGCTGGATTTCGGAGTCAGAGAGGCCGCCGGAGGCGGTGATCGTGATCCTCTGCTCCTTGCCCGTCCCGAGGTCCTTGGCGCCCACGTTGACGATCCCGTTCGCGTCGATGTCGAAGGCGACCTCGATCTGCGGTACACCCCTCGGCGCCGGCGGGATGCCGACGAGCTGGAAGTTCCCGATAAGCTTGTTGTAGGCCGCGATCTCGCGCTCGCCCTGGTAGACCTTGATCTCGACGGAATTCTGGTTGTCGTCTGCGGTCGTGAAAGTCTCACCCTTGCGCGTAGGTATAGTGGTATTCCGCTCGATCAACTTGGTAAAGACGCCGCCCTTGGTCTCGATGCCCAGGGAGAGGGGCGTAACGTCGAGGAGCAGGACGTCCTTGACCTCGCCGGCGAGCACGCCGGCCTGGATGGCGGCGCCGATGGCGACGACCTCGTCCGGGTTGATGCCCCTGTGGGGCTCCTTGCCCGTGATCTCCTTGACCTTGTCCTGCACCGCAGGTATGCGCGTCGAGCCGCCGACGAGGATGACCTGGTCGACCTGGCCCTGCTGCAGGCCCGCGTCGCTCATCGCCTGCCGAACCGGGCCGGCCGTACCCTCGACGAGGTCGGCGGTCAGGTTGTTGAACTGCGCGCGACTAAGCGTCAGGTCCATGTGCTTGGGGCCGTTCTGGTCAGCCGTGATGAAGGGGAGGTTTATGGAGGTGCTGGTCGTCGAAGACAGCTCCCTCTTGGCCTTCTCGGCGGCCTCGATCAGCCGCTGGGTCGCCATCTTGTCCTTGGAGAGGTCGATGCCTTCGGCCTTCTTGAACTCGGCGGTCATCCAGTCGACGATCTTGGTGTCGAAGTCGTCGCCGCCGAGGTGGTTGTTGCCGCTCGTGGCCTTGACCTCGAAGACGCCCTCGCCGAGCTCCAGGATGGAGACGTCGAAGGTGCCGCCGCCAAGGTCGAAGACGAGGATTGTCTGGTCCTGCTCCTTGTCCATGCCGTAGGCCAGCGCCGCGGCGGTTGGCTCGTTGATGATCCTCTTGACGTTGAGGCCCGCGATCTTGCCGGCGTCCTTGGTGGCCTGGCGCTGGGCGTCCTCGAAGTACGCGGGCACCGTGATGACCGCGTCGGTCACCTCGTCGCCCAGGTAATCCTCCGCGTCCTTCTTCAACTTCTGGAGGGTCATCGCGCTGATCTCCGGCGCCGAGTAGCTCTTCTCGCCGACCTTGACCTGGATGTCCCCGCCGGAGCCGGACTCAACGTCGTAACCGACGCGCCCGGCCTCGGTCTTGATGTCGCTGAACCGCCGGCCCATGAAGCGCTTGATCGAGTAGATCGTGCGATCCGGGTTGGTTACCGCCTGCCTCCTGGCGAGCTGCCCCACCAGCCGGTCCCCGCTCCTCTTGTCGAACGCCACTACCGAAGGCGTCGTGCGCTCTCCCTCGGAGTTGGTGATAACCGTCGGGTCACCGCCCTCCAACACCGCCACGCAACTGTTCGTAGTCCCAAGATCTATCCCAATGCTCTTACCCACGCGCGTACCTCCCGCGAAAACGAGTTATCTAAGTCTTTGGCAGTATAAAATGTGAGTGTCCAAGCTTCAAGTCTTACGCCGATGGGACGAGCCGACGGTATAGGGTAGGATACGGGGGGCCTTGCGGGTGGGCGGCGAGGGTAGATCTGGAGGTTTCTGGAGGCTTGGACGAGACTATATTGCTGGTCGACGACGACCCGGCCCTCTTGGAGGTGACCTCCATCGTGCTGGCGTCGGAGGGTTACAGGGTCGTGACGGCGGCGGACGGCACGGAGGCCTTGAGGGCGCTCGAAGGCGAGGACTTGGACCTCGTCATTCTGGACATCATGCTGCCCAGAATGAGCGGGTTCGAGGTCTTGAAAAAGATGCGGGAGCAGAGCGACGTGCCCGTGGTGTTGCTCACGGCCAAGAGCCAGTCCGTGGACAAGGTCGTGGGGCTGGAGCTCGGGGCGGACGACTACATAACCAAGCCCTTCGACACCAAGGAGTTGCTCGCCAGGATCAAGGCCATCCTGAGGCGGTTCGGGCGCGGCGGGCAGGGCCGGGAGGGTCTTCTGCGGCTCGGGACGCTGGAGTTGGATCCGGGGGCGTACACGGTCAGCCGGGACGGACGGTCGCTGGAGCTCACGCCCACGGAATTCAAGATACTGGCGTTGTTGATGCGCCGGCCGGGGCAGGCCTTCACGCGGGCCCAGATCTCCGAGGCCGTCTCGACGGGTTCGCACTACCTCGCCAGCCGCTACATAGACGTCCACATAAGTAGGCTCAGGGCAAAGGTCGAGGGGGACCCGTCCAGGCCGCAGATCATTCAGACCGTGCCGAGCGTGGGTTACCGGGCCGCCCGGCCGGGTTAGGAGCGGCGACAATAGAGAAGAAGACCAAGAGAAGGAGCCTGCTGCCCCAGGCCAGCTTCCAGGCCCGCGTCTTCGTGGCCCTGGTCGGCATCTCCTCGGTGACGAGCCTGATCATCGGCCTCGTCCTCTACTCTTTCGCGCAAGACCAGCTCACGGGCGCGGAGGACGAGATCCTCCTGCAACGCTCCCAGACGGCGAACACGGGCGCGCAGGAGTTTTTGGAAGGCCTGCGTGATCCGGAAGACCAGACCCTACCCCCCGCCGAGGACTACGCCGAAGAGCTCGTCACCACGGTCGGCGACCCGACGGGCCTTCAGGTCCTCTACGTGGGGCCCGACGGGGAGCCGCTGGCCGCCCGGGACGGGCTCGGGAACCCCGCGGACCCGGGG
>JACDFX010000357.1 GCA_013815575.1 Rubrobacter sp. | reverse complement strand
GAGAGGAGAAAAGACCTTGGAACGCGAGGAGATACTGTCCAAGATTCAGGAGATAACGGCCGACCGGCTGGGGGTTGACGAGGTCGACGTGACGCCCGACGCCTCCTTCCGGGAGGACTTAGAGGCTGACTCGCTCGACCTCGTTGAGCTCATCATGGAGCTAGAGGAGCAATTCGGGATGGAGATCCCGGACGAAGAGGTAGAGAAGATCACCACGGTCGAAGAGGCCGTGGACTACGTCGACCAGCACCGGGCGGCGTGACGGAGACGCCGGCAGGCGGCAGGGGCCGCGCCCTGATCACGGGCGCGGGGGCGGTGACGCCCCTCGGCACCGGCGTCGAGAACTTCTGGGACGCCGCCCTGCACGGCAAGAGCGGCATCGGCCCTATCACGCAGTTCGACGCCTCCCCGTTCCCCTCCCGCATAGCCGGTGAGTGCACGGACTTCGATCCCACGGACTTTATGGGCAGGAAGCAGGCCCGCCGCATGGACCGCTTCGCCCAGCTAGGGGTGGCCGCTGGCCTGGAAGCGGCCGAAAGCGCGGGCGTGGCGGACGTGATCCGGGAGACCCCCGAACGGGTCGCCATCGTTCTTGGAACCGGCATCGGCGGCCTCTCCACCTGGGAGCGCGAGTACCGGGTCCTCGAAGAGCGTGGCCCTGGCCGGGTCAGCCCGTTTTTGATCACGATGATGGTCCCGAACATGGCCGCCGGCCAGCTCGCCATCCTGCTCGGGGCGACGGGGCCGAGCCAGTGCCCGGTTCTCGCGTGCGCCACGGGCGGCGAGGCGATAGCCGAAGGGCTGGAGCTGATCCGCCGCGGCGACGCGGACGTGGTCATAGCCGGCTCTTCTGAAGCCCCGATCACGCCCCTGAGCATGGCCGGCTTCTGCGCCATACGAGCGGTGAGTCGCTACAATGGCGACCCGACTCAGGCGAGCCGTCCGTTCGACCAGGGACGGGACGGCTTCGTCATGAGCGAGGGCGCCGGCGCGATCGTCCTCGAGAGCGAGGAGCACGCGGCCCGGCGCGGCGTCGAGCCGATAGCCGCCGTCGCGGGCTACGGCCGGTCGACCGACGCCTACCACGTCACCGCCCCCGACGAGCAGGGCCGCGGCGTCGAGCGCGCGATGCTGCGGGCCCTAGAAGACTCCGGGCTCACAGCCGAAGAGGTCGGGCACGTCAACGCGCACGCGACCGCGACCCCGACCGGCGACGCTCCGGAGACGAAGGCGATCTCGCGTGTCATGCCCCACGCCCAAGTCTCGGGGACAAAGTCCATGACCGGCCACTCCTTCGGGGCGGTCGGCGCAACCGAGGGGATCATGTGCGCCCTGGCCCTCAAGCAGAAGATTCTGCCGCCGACCATCAACCTTGAGAACCTGGCGGAGGACTGCGAAGAGTTGAACTACGTCGTCGGGGAGGCGGCCCGGGTGCCGGACCTGAAGGCGGCGATCTCGAACTCGATGGGGTTCGGCGGCCACAACGTCGTGGTCGCGTTCACAAGTGTAGAATAGAGAGCGTTATGGCTATAAGGGACCTCATAGCGATCCTGCCAGAGCCGCTCAGGCTGCGTTCGCTCACCCACCCCAGCGTGGCGGACCCTTACCAATCGAACGGACGCCTAGAATTTCTCGGCGACTCGGTGCTGAACAACCGGGTCGCCGAGCTCGTCTTCCACGGTTACCCCGAGCTTCTCGAAGGGGACCTTACCCGCATTCGGGCGCATCTGGTTAGGAAGTCTTTCCTGTCGAGCGTTGGCCGGCGCGAAGGCATAGAGGAGATGGTGGAGAGCTCGGTCATCAACGACTCGGTCGTCGCTGACACCGTGGAGGCGATCATAGGCGCGGCTTACCTCATCGACCGGGATCTCGTGCTGCGCACGGTGGACGAGATCTTTAACCCCTCCGAGGTAGACACGGGCGAGTTGCGCGACTGGAAGACCCTACTCCAGGAGACCCTCCAGGCCGATGGCCTCCGTCCGACTTACCGGGTCATCTCCAAAAGGGGACCGGCCCACCGCCCGAGTTTTATCTCCGGCGTCTCCGTGGAAGGCCGCGAGGTCGCAACCGGCGACGGCCCCTCCATCAAGGAGAGCGAACAGGCCGCCGCCCGCGCGGCGCTGGAGATCCTTGGCATCCGCCCCGTAACGCGGCCCGCCGTAGAGGTCCACGTAGGCGCGTAGGGCGCTTCGCGAACCGCTATCAGCTTCCTGTTGGAGGTTGGATCTTCGTCTGTGGTGTCTTTCAGAAGACCGAAGCTCGTCTACCTGATCGCGCCGTGGGGGAGGATGGCGTGGACGCCTTTGACGTCGTTGACCACCTGGGTTACGTGAAAGTCGACGGCCACGCTGGACAGCGCCATCGCGCGCGGACGGTCCAGGCCGAGCAGGTCTTTCATAAGGTCGAGCATCGCCTCGACGGCCAGGAACATGGCTTCGTCGAGGTCGCGGTGGAAGCCGAAGGAGATCCAACCCCGAGGTGTGAGGGCGCGCGGCGCGTTCAGGTGCAGGTCCTCCCGTAGCCGGAAGGAGAGCTCGACGCGCTCCATCGGGCACTCGATTGCGGTCTGGCATACCTCGCCGTCTCCCTGCGCCGCGTGACCGTCGCCGGTGGAGAACAGGGCGCCGGGCACGGCGATGGGCAAAAACAGCGAGCTTCCGGGCCCGAGCTCTTTGCAGTCGATGTTGCCGCCGGTGGCGCGCGGTGGTTTGGTCGGGTGAAGGCCCGGTTCGTCCGGGGGCATCCCCATGACGCCCATGAACGGGCGGAGGGTAATGGTGTGCCCGTGCTGGTCGCGTCCCGTCAGGGTGTCCGGGTCGAGCCGCCAGTCGAGGCGTTCCTCGCGGTCATCGATCCCCAGGCGTTGATTAAACTCCTTCGGATACAGTCCTCCGGCGAACGTCTGGCCCCAGGTTGCGGTCCGCAGGTCGGCGATGCGTATCTCCAGGGTCGAGCCGGGTTCGGCGCCCCGTACCGCTATCGGCCCGCACAGCGCGTGGCCTTCGCCCCGCCACTCCGGACGGAAGTCCTCGAAACGACGGTGCTCCCCGGACCCTCCGGGCGGCTCCAAGCTCCATCCTGCCGCGAGGGTACTGAGAACGACGGTGTCCCCGGAATCCACGGTTAGCACCGGTGGCAGGTCTCGGGAGAAGACCCCGTGGAGCGTCTCTCTTTCAGGACCCATGATGTGCGTCGCCACGTTCGTCCTCCTGGGCTACTCGTCGCTCGACCGCCACCGGTG
>JACDFX010000356.1:2207-3244 GCA_013815575.1 Rubrobacter sp. | reverse complement strand
GCGTTTAAGGGAGGCCTCCAGGGCGTTCTTCGCCCGCTGCGTAAAAGGCACCTGCGCGCGCGCCGGCTCCTTTCCGTACCCCACGGTGGTCTCTACCTGCTCGCGAACCCCGTCCAGAGTAATGCCAGTGGCCGTGAGGACTTGAGCCGCGACACCCTCTCCCTCACAAACCAAACCGAGCAACAGGTGTTCCGTGCCGATGTAGTCGTGCCGGAGACGTCCGGCCTCTTCCTGGGCGAGCACGACCACCTTACGGGCCCGTTCCGTGAACCGCTCGAACATCTGCGCCAGACCTCCTCCTCGCCCCCGCGACGGGTTCAGTCTAACCCGTTGCAGAAAGTCCCAAAGGTTTCAGGCCGACCGGATCGCCCCGGCGACGGCGAGCGCCTCGCGGTTGGCCCGGACGTCGTGGACTCGGAAGAGCGTCGCGCCCCTCTCGTAGCCGAGCACCGTGGTCGCAGCCGTGCCGAAGACCCGGTCCTTCGCCTCCTCCGCGCCGGTAATCGTACCGATGAACCTCTTGCGCGAGGCCCCGAGGAGGACGGGGAAGCCAAGGTCCACGATAACGTCCAGGTGCCGGAGCAGCGCGAGGTTGTGATCCAGGGTCTTGCCGAACCCGATCCCGGGATCGAGGACGATGTTCTCGGGTTTCACGCCGGCCGCGACGGCGTGATCGGCCCGCTGCGATAGAAAGTCCCGCACTTCACGCGTGACGTCTTCATAGTGCGGCTCCCTCTGCATGGTCTTCGGTTCGCCGAGCATGTGCATCAGGACGACGGGGCAGCCGGCCTCGGCCACGAGCGAGGCCATGCGTGGGTCACCCCGAAGCGCGGTCACGTCGTTGACGATTCGCGCCCCCGCTTCGAGGACGGCTTCCGCCGTGCTCGCGCGGTAGGTGTCCACGGAGACGCCGGCCCCGGGGCGACTCTCCAGGATCTTCCCGACTACCGGGACGACCCTGCGAATTTCTTCTTCCTCCGAGACCGGATCGGAGCCGGGGCGGGTTGATTCACCGCCTACGTCCACGACGAGGGCGC
>JACDFX010000356.1:0-2197 GCA_013815575.1 Rubrobacter sp. | reverse complement strand
GCGGGCGGCGGCTTCGGGGTCGAAGAAGTCGCCGCCGTCGGAGAAGGAGTCAGGGGTTACGTTCAAGATGCCTAAAAGGACGGGGCCGGGACCCCGTAACAGGTTCCCGGCCCTCATCCGGCTTTGCACCGCGGGTTCGCGGTTCACGTTAGTCCAGGAAGCGGTTTCTCTGGTGGCCGTCGCCGTCAGGGATGGCGCCGTTCGGGGAGACGTTGTCCACCGCGTACTCATCGACGAGGCGCATCAGGTGCTTGGCGTCGACGGTCTCGTACTCGATCAGGTCGGCCGAGAGCTTGTTGACCAGGTCGCGGTTGCGGACCAGGAGGTCTTCGGCGGTGTCGTAGGACTCGTCGACGATGCGACGGATCTCCTTGTCTATCTGGAAGGCGATCTCGTCCGAGTAGTCCGGCTGGTTGTTGAAGTCCCTGCCCATAAAGACCTGGCCCTGCTGGTGCCCGAGCGCCATCGGACCGAGCTTCTCGCTCATGCCGAACCTCGTGACCATCTGGCGGGCGGTCTGCGTTACGCGCTCGAGGTCGTTTGAGGCTCCGGTCGTGATCTCATCGAAGGTAACCCTCTCGGCCGCCCGGCCGCCGAGCATCATCGCGAGCTGGGCCATAAGCTCGCCGCGGCTCATCATGAAGCGGTCCTCCGTCGGCAGGCTCATGGTGATGCCCAAAGCCTGTCCGCGCGGGATAATGGAGATCTTGTGCACAGGGTCGGCCTTGGGCAGGAGCGCGCCGACGACGGCGTGCCCGGCCTCGTGGAAGGCCGTGATCTCCTTCTCCTTCTCGGAGATGAGCCTCGTCTTCCGCTCGGGGCCCGCGATGACCCTGTCTATGGCCTCCTCCATCTCCTCCATCTCGACCTGGTCCTTGTCGTGGCGGGCCGCTAGCAGCGCCGCCTCGTTGACGAGGTTCGCGAGGTCAGCACCCGTAAAGCCGGGCGTCCCGCGGGCGAGCGTGCCGATATCGATGTCCGGGCCGAGGGGCTTGCCGCGGGTGTGGACGCTCAGGATCTTCTCCCGCCCCGGAAGGTCGGGCCTGTCCACCACTATCTGCCGGTCGAAGCGTCCTGGCCTCAAGAGGGCCGGGTCGAGGATGTCGGAGCGGTTCGTCGCCGCGAGCATGATGATCCCGCTCTTGGAGTCGAACCCGTCCATCTCGACGAGCAACTGGTTCAAGGTCTGCTCGCGCTCGTCGTGCCCGCCGCCCATGCCGGCACCCCGCTGCCTACCAACGGCGTCGATCTCGTCCATGAAAATAATGCAGGGTGAGTTCTGCTTGGCCTGCTCGAAGAGGTCCCTAACTCTGGAAGCACCGACGCCGACGAACATTTCGACGAAGTCCGAACCCGAGATGCTGAAGAACGGCACCCCGGCCTCGCCGGCCACGGCCCGCGCAAGCAGCGTCTTGCCGGTACCCGGAGGGCCGACCAAGAGGGCGCCCTTGGGTATCCTGGCGCCGAGCTTCTGGAACTTCTGGGGGCTTTCGAGGAACTCCTTGATCTCGGTGAGCTCCTGGACCGCCTCATCCACCCCGGCCACGTCTGAGAACGTGACCTTTGGCGAGTCCTTGGTCATCTTACGGGCCCGGCTCTTGCCGAAGCTCATCACCTTGTTGCCGCCGCCCTGCATCGAGCTCATAAACAGCACGAAGAAGAGTACGATGAGCAGGATGGGCGCGAGCGTGCCGAGCAGCGTCAGCCAGAAGCCCGTGTTCTGCGGATCTACGGCGTAGGCGATGTTCTCCTCGTCGAGCTGGTTCGCCACGTCCGTAAGCTGCGTGTAGGAGTGCTCGAAGTTGACGGACGCACCGCCGCCCTCGGGCTTGATAAGACCCCTGACCGTCTGGTCCTCGTCAAAGACCGTCAGCCGGTCCTCGCTTGTCTCGTCACGAACATCGACGAGGCGGTCGTCTTGGACGGCCTGCTGCCACTCTCGGGAGTCAAGCTCCTCTACTTCCGGGTTTCCCCGGCTCAACATGTTCACCAGGACGACGGCGAGGACTATAAGTATGATGAAGTAAAGTAGCCCGCCGCCTCTAAGGATTCTGCCCAAAACCTGTTTACCTTCCCTGAATACCTCTAGGACAGGCGAATTATACTACCTGCGGGCCGGCGGGGGCCCTTTCCTTTCACAGGAGGTTTCAGGAGGCGAAGACCTCTTCTTTGAGGACGCAGATGTCGGGGAGGTTGC
>JACDFX010000355.1 GCA_013815575.1 Rubrobacter sp. | reverse complement strand
GTTGAAGTCGGCGGCCGGACGGTCGCCGGCCCGAACCTCCGCGTTCCGCCGGAGAAGCGGCAGGTCGGCATGGTCTTTCAGGACTACGCCCTCTTCCCCCACCTCACCGTCGCCCAGAACGTCGCCTACGGCCTCCCCGGCGGCAAGGGGCGCGACGGCCGCGTCGAAGAGGTGCTCTCGCTCGCCCACCTAGACGGCCTCGGCACCAGGATGCCCCACGAGCTCTCCGGCGGGCAGCAGCAGCGGGTGGCCCTCGCCCGGGCGCTGGCACCCGGCCCTGAAGTCGTCCTGCTGGACGAGCCCTTCTCGAACCTCGACGCCGCGCTCAGGACGCGCGTGCGGGCCGAGATGCGCGACATACTTACGGACGCCGGCGCCACCGCCATCTTCGTCACCCACGATCAGGAAGAGGCCCTGAGCCTCGCCGACGAGGTAGCAGTCATGCTCGACGGCACCGTCGCCCAGAAGGCGGCCCCCGAGGTCCTCTACCACAACCCCGCCAGCCGCGAGGTGGCCGAGTTCGTCGGCGAGGCGAACTTTATCCCCGGCACCCACGAGAACGGCCGCCTGAGTTGCGTGCTCGGGGAGGTCCCGGCCTGCGGCGAATGCACCGGCAGCGTCGAAGCCATGCTCCGCCCCGAGGCCCTGCGGCTGAGGCCGCTCACAAACGGCGGACTCTCCGGCCAGGAGGCCGAGGCGACCGTGCTCGCGCGCGAGTTCTACGGCCACGACCAGCTCATAAAGCTGCGCCTCGACTCCGGCCCCATACTATGCTCGCGTCTGGGCGGCGGCCCCGGTTTCAGGCCGGGCGAGCGCGTCGCGGTGGCCGTCGCGGGCCGGGCCGTAGTCTTCCCGAGGGCCTAGCGCCCACTCCGGCCGACGCGCCCCCGCAAGTAGTCGGATGTCATCCCCTCGTCCTTTCCTTTGGGAGATCCCGGACACGGACACATTATTCCGGCGTACCCGAAGAGGGGATCGTTTCGCTAGAATGGCGCCAACGCTTTGGGGAGGAATCTGATGAACGTATTCGGGTTGGACGTTGGTGGGTCTGGCATAAAAGGGGCGCCCGTGGACACGGAGACGGGGATGCTCCTGGCGGAGAGGGTGAGGATCAAGACGCCACATCCCGCAACGCCCGCGGCGATAGTCCGGACGGCCGTCAAGGTCGTCCGGGGGGCGGGGTGGGACGGGCCGGTGGGGTGCGGGTTCCCGGCGGTGGTCAAGGACGGCGTCGTCCACACGGCGGCGAACATAGACGACGCGGCGATCGGCTTTGACCTCGGCGGGGCGCTGGAGGAGAGGCTGGGGAGGCCCGTCGGGGTGGTTAACGACGCCGACGCGGCGGGTCTCGCCGAGGTTCGGTGGGGTGAGGGGCGTAACCGGGATGGCGTGGTGCTCATGCTGACGCTCGGGACCGGTATCGGGACCTCGCTCTTCGTGGGCGGACGGCTCGTGCCGAACACCGAGCTCGGCCACATCGAGATCGGGGGGCGAGACGCGGAGCACCGCGCCTCCGACACCGCCCGCAAGCGCGAGGACCTCAGCTGGAAGCAGTACGCCCATCGCCTCGACGAGTACCTGCGCAAAATAGAAGACCTTCTCTGGCCGGATGTCATAGTGGTGGGCGGCGGCATCAGCAAGAAGGCGGATAAATTCCTCCCCCACCTCACGACGCGAACGGAGATCGTTATCGCCAAGATGCTCAACGAGGCCGGCATCGCCGGCGCCGCCCTCGCCGGAATCCCCGACAGGGCGACGGAGAAGGTCGCCGAGTAGAGAGAAGCCCCGCGTCTTACGCTTCGGCCCGCCTCAGCCCGTCCGGAGCAGGGCAATAGCCTCGGCCCGCCGGGCCGGGTCTTCGGCGAAGACGCCGCGGGCGGCGGAGGTGGCGGCGGTCGTGCCGGGACGCCACGCGCCCGTGGCAGCCATGCAAGTGTGCTCGGCCTCCACCACGACCAGCGATCCGCGGGAGCCCAGACCTTCGTGCAGTGCATCGGAGATCTGGGCGGTGAGCCGCTCCTGGAGCTGGGGCCTCGCCGCGTAGCCCTCGACGACGCGTACGATCTCCGAGAAACCGAGCACCCTGCTCTCAGGCAGGTAGCAGACGTGCGCCCGCCCGAGCATCGGCAGAAGATGGTGCTCGCACAAGGCCACGAACGGCACGTCCCGCATCATGACGAGGTCCCGGGCCGATTCGTCGAAAGAGGTTTGAAGGTGGCGCAGCGGGTCCTCTCGCAGGCCGGAGAGGAGGGTCATGTAAGCCTCCGCGACCCGGTGCGGGGTCTCCTCCAGGCCATCCCGTTCCGGGTCTACGCCAAGGGCGTGCAGGATCTCCCGCACCGCCCGCTCGATACGTGCCCCGTCGAAACCGCCCGTCGTCTCCCCCATCCCGTCAGCCCCGCACGATCCCCGGCAGGCCGCGCAGGTCCGAAACGATGAACGCCGCCTCCGGGGCCTCTCCGCCCTTCCGGTCCACAAAGACCGCGTCCACGCCGGCCTCCGAGGCGCCCCGGACGTCGGAGACGGGGTCGTTGCCGACCATGACCGCGCGTTCAGCCGGAACGCCGGCGACGCGCAGCGCCTCGTCGTAGATCTCGCGCCGCGGCTTTTCCACGCCAAAGATCGCCGAGGCAACGATGCCGTTGAAGAAGCGCATCCAGCCAAGTCCTTCGAGCACCTTCTCGAGCTCTATATCCCAGTTGGAGACCACGTAGAGCGGCACGCCGAGCGCCTCTAACTCCTCCAGGACCGGCTCCGCCTCGGGGTACGGGTTGAAGGAGATCCTGCGCTCCGCCACCTCCGTGAGGACCTCCGTCGGGGCCTTGATGCCAAGCTCCCCTGCGGTTCGCTCCGCGTTGCGCCGTCTGAACCGGGCAAAGGTCTCCTCCGTCCGGTGCTCGATGTTCTCCCGGATGTGGCGCCTAAAGCTCCCCCAAACCGGTCTGGTCGCCCGCTCGACGGTGATCCCCCCGTTCCCAGCATAGGGTGAGAGGTCCTCGACGTAGCCCTCCACGTCCAGATCCACCCACAGCAAGGTCCCGTCCACGTCCAGAAAAACGGCGTCGTATCGCACCCTACCGCCTCCCCTTTAACGCGGAACAGCAAGACAATGATCGGGCAAGATGAGGCCCCGCGTGATCCCGGTAAACCCGCCGCGACATTGAAACGTCCGCCTTCCTGCCTTCTTTCTCGGAGAAACTCGCCAGTGCTCGCACCTCTCCTGCAACTTTCTCATTGCTAGTGCCAGA
>JACDFX010000354.1 GCA_013815575.1 Rubrobacter sp. | reverse complement strand
GTTGCTGAGTGGAACGCCGTAGTAGGGGCCGCCTTCAGGCCAGACCCAGAACCCGAGGACGGTGGCGCCGGGGTCGAGCACGGCATCTATCCCGACGAGCAAGAGGGCGGAGAGGAGGACGCGCGGGGCCAAATTTCCCGGGGACCACGCGGCGGCGACCGCGCCGATCACGAGCGGGACGTACGTGACGGGAAGCAGGTAAGGCACCAGCCCGAGGAACTTCGGGCCGAGGGCGTCGTCGTAGGAGAAAGCGCCGTAGGGGAACCCGGTCGCAACACCCACGGACTCGATGGCGTAGGCGAAGGCGGAGACGGCGAGGATGGAGAGAGCGGCCCGCCGGGGGCCGAGGTAGGCGAAGAGGGCGACGAAAGACGGCAGGGCGATGAGGAGCGTCGAGACGTAGGAGCCGACGCTAGCGCCGGGCACGTCCGGAAAACGGGTCGCGAAGAAGGCGGCGGAGAAGGCGGCGGCCGAGGCGAGGAGGAGTGGGCGCGGCGTGGAGCGGAGGGCGTGTGAAAACACGCGCCTATCTTAGAGGGTTCAGGGGGTTGGCGCTGGTATATTTGGGCCGTGATCAGGCGCCTCATCCATATATCGCGGCCGGTGCTCTGGATCAACACCGTCGGACCCGCGACGGTCGGGGTGTGGCTCGCCGGCGACCTTTGGAGCTGGGAGGCGCTGCCGATACTGCTCTGGCTCACGCTGCCCTTCAACCTCCTGATCTACGGCGTCAACGACGTCTTCGACCAGGAGACGGACGCCAAGAACCCCCGCAAGGGCACCCTCGAAGGCGCCCGCATCGCCCCCGAAGAGGCCTCACTCATAGCCCGCGGCGTCGTCCTCCTGAACGGGCCGTTCTTGCTCCTCTTCGTACCGACGCTGCCCGTTGGGGCGACGTTGTGGATGGCCCTCTACGCCCTGATCTTCGTCGGCTACTCTGCCCCCCCGGCCCGCTTCAAGGCCCGCCCCTTTCTGGACTCCTTGAGCAACGCGGCCTACGCCTTCCCACTGGTCTTCGTGCCGCTGGCCCTCGGGGAAGCGCCCCTGTGGCCCGCCGCCGTGGGCCTGATGGCGTGGAGCGCGGCCAAGCACACCTTCGACGCCGTCCAGGACGTGGACGAGGACCGCGCGGCGGGCATCCGGACGACGGCCGTCCGGCTCGGCCCCTCCGGTGTCGTATTCTGGAGCGGTTCACTCTGGGCGCTCGCGACCGTGTGCTTCGCCCTCGTGAATGTCCCCGTGGCCCTCGTGAACGCCGCCATCGCCGGCTACCTGCTCTATGCCCTGCACAAAGACCCCGTGCCGCGGACGGGGCACAGGCTCTACCCCCTCTCCATCGCCTTCCCATACGTGGCCGGCACCGTAGCCGGCGTGCAACTCGTGGGCGCCCTCTCGCTCGGGGCCTACCCGTGAGCCGGGTCGTGGTGGTGGGCGGCGGCATCGGGGGGCTGGCGGCGGCGGCCCTGCTCGGCCGCGCCGGCCACGCGGTCACGCTCCTCGAGGCGAACGAGTGGCTCGGCGGCAAGAGCCGGCGCGTCGAGCTCGACGGACGCAGGATGGACACCGGCCCCTCCCTCGTCACCTTCCCCGGCGTCTGGGAGGAGCTGCTGCGCCGCCTGGACTCCCCCGGCAACCCCGGTGAGGCCGCCGAGGTCGCATCTTTGGATCTGCGCCGGATGCCGGAAGTGGGGCGCTACCACTACCGGGGCGAGGCGGTCTCGCTGCCGGTCGAGGAGGGGCACCCGTGGCGGGCGGCGTGGGACCGCTTCGCCCGGATACACGGTGGTCTCGGGCCGCAGGTGACGCAACTCCTCACGGCTGACCCCATCGACCGCCGGACGCTACCGGCGCTGGGCGGGCTCCTGCGGGCCTACGGGACCAGGCTCACGACCCGCTCCTACCTGGATAGCCTGCCGTGGCTGCCAGATGGGCTGCGCGAGGTCATAGCCATCCACACGCTCAACGCCGGTGTGTCACCGAACCGAACTCCGGCCCTCTACGCGAGCATGCCGGCCGTGATGGCCCACGACGGGGTCTTCGCGCCCGAGGGCGGCGTATACGAGATCGTCCTGGCCCTGGAGCGGCTCGCCCGGCGGGCCGGGGTGGAAGTCCGGACGGGCGAGCCGGTGCGTTCGATCTCCGCCGGCAAAGTCCTAACGACCGGGGGAGCGTACCAGGCGGAGGCCGTGGTCGGTGGGCTCGACGCCGGCCGGCTGGAAGGGTTGCTCGGCGGAGGCCGTAAAACCGCGCAGCGAAAACTCTCCTGCTCCGGGGTGGCTGTGTACGCTGCGCTCCGAGAAGAGCTGCCGGGGTCCATCCCCCCCCACAGCGTCGTGCTGCCCTCAGACCCCGCGGCACTCCACGCGAGCCTGGAGGCGGGAAGGGAGCCAGAGGAGACGATGGCATTCGTCAACCACTACCGGGCCGGAGAGGTCTACCCCAACGGCGGGGGTACGCTCGCGCTCCTGCTCACCGCGCCGGCCAACGGTCGGGAGTACGGGCTGGGGGACCCGTTCGTCGGGCGGGAGGTCGAGCGCATCTCGCGGGCGGTCGGGCTGCGGAGGCCGGCCACGGCCTTTTTCGGGGAGCACCTCGTTTTGGACCCGGGGTACTTCGGGGAGTGGGGAGGCGCGGGCGGGGCGCTTTACGGGGAGGCGCGTCCGTTCTGGAGGAGTGGTCCCTTGCACCGGCCGCGGTACAACGAGCGGCGGCGTCCGTGGCTGTGGCGCGTGGGGGCTTCGGTGCATCCCGGAGGCGGCATACCGGCCGTGCTCGGGGGGGCCATGATCTCGACGGGCAGGCTGATCCGGTTTCTGGCTAAATAACCCGGGCAATACCACCTGCCCGAACGCAGAAGGGATCAGTAGATATGAACCTCGGAGATCAACGCGACCTGTTCGAGGTGCCAGGGGGGATCTCCTACCTCAACTGCGCCTACATGGGACCGCTTCTCCGCGAAACGCGGGAGATCGGCGAACGGTCCGTGGGACGCAAATCGCGCCCCTGGGAGGTCACGCCGAAAGATTTCTTCGAAGAGGCCGAGGAGGCCCGCACTCTCTTCGCCCGGCTAGTCGGCGGCGACGCGGGCGGCGTCGCCCTCATCCCCTCCGTCAGCTACGGGATGGCCGTCGCCACCGCCAACGTCCCGGTAGGCAGGGGCGAGGAGGTCCTGATCCTGGAGGACCAGTTCCCCTCCAACGTCTACCCCTGGCGCGAGCTGGTCAAGAAGAAGGAGGCGGACCTCGTCGT